>JAICGQ010000056.1 GCA_025923035.1 Pyrinomonadaceae bacterium
AAACCTCGAGCACGCCCGCTACATGGAAACAGCAATCGAGCAGAAAGATTGAAAGAAACCGCTGCTTGTTTCTGCCATAGAAACCGTAAACACGTTCTTCAAGCACCTCGGCGCGCGGTGTGATCTTAGTCAACAACTTCGGCGCCAGGCGTCGCCGGCTGAGAAACCGCAGCGTTCCGCTAATGAAACGCGCCTGGGTGCGAATCAACAAGTAGATCAGCGGCACCACCACCAGCGTCGCGCAAAGCGCGCCAATGCTCGCGTATCGCAACCCCTTCGGCAACGTGAACGTCAACAGCAGCGTCGCGGTGCCGCAGAAAATAAAGAGCGCCACGGAAAGCGAGTAAAAAATGTTTTCGATCGCGAGGGCCGGGAGTCCCACGAGCAACGGCACTTTGTTTTTTACGAACACGCCTTTCGACGGCTCGCTGACGGCAACGCTGACGAACGGAATGATGTTGCCGAGCGCGTCGCCCATGATGCGTGCGGCGAACGCGTCGCGAAACGGCAGCCGGTAAGGCGCCTCGACGCAGCGCGTCCACGCCCACGCGCGCGCGACGTAGCGCAAACTGGAAATGGCGAGAATCAGAAGGAACCCGGCGCCGAGTCGCCGAATTCCGTCGAGGATGTGCCCGATCCCGGCGCTACTCACGAAATACACGAACAGGATCAGTCCCAGCAGACCGAATATGATTCCAAGTGGCGCCAATCTCCTGCTTCGAGTTCGCGTCTCAACTGGATGGGTTGTCGGTTTTTCCACCGGCATCGAGGGAAACGTATCACACGGTTTTGTCGATTCGGCAACAAGCATGCCGCCAGTTTGAAACGCAGATAAACTCGATTATGATGCTACGTTCATTGAAACAACCAACTTGAGCACTAAAACTATGAGTCAATCCCAACCAGCGGTTGCCCAGGTTTCAACCAGCCCTCTTACAACCCTTTCCGAAGACGAGTCGATGTTTCGCTCCAGCGTGCGCGAATTTGCGGAGGGCGAGCTGCGCCCGCGCGTCGAGCACATGGACGAGTCGGCCAAACTCGATCCGGCGATTATCAAGCAGTGTTTCGACCTTGGTTTAATGGGGATCGAGACTCCGGAAGAGTACGGCGGCGCGGCCGCGAACTTCTTCACCGCGATTCTCGCGGTCGAAGAACTGTCGCGCGTTGACGCCTCCGTCGGCGTTTTCGTGGACGTGCAGAACACGCTCGTCAACAACGCCTTCATCCGCTGGGGAACGCCCGAGCAGAAACAGAACTATTTGACCCGCCTCGCGAGCGAACACGTCGGCGCTTACGCGTTGAGCGAACCCGGATCGGGTTCTGACGCCTTCGCGATGCAGACGCGTGCGGTCGATAACGGCGATCACTACGTTCTGAACGGACGCAAACTCTGGATCACGAACGGTATCGAAGCCGAGATCTTCGTGCTCTTCGCGAACGCAAATCCCGAAGCAGGTTATCGCGGCATCACGGCGTTCATCGTCGAGAAGAGCTTTCCTGGTTTTTCCATCGGCAAGAAGGAGAACAAGCTCGGCATTCGCGCGTCGTCAACAGTTGAATTGATCCTGGAAGACTGCAAAGTGCCGAAGGCGAACGTTCTTGGCGAAGCAGGCAAGGGCTACAAAATCTCGATCGAAACACTGAACGAAGGACGCATCGGTATCGGGGCGCAGATGATCGGCATCGCCCAGGGCGCACTCGAAAGCGCGCTCGCTTACACGGGCGAGCGCCAACAGTTCGGCAAATCGATCAATCAGTTTCAGGGCGTGCAGTTTCAACTCGCCGAGATGGCTACCGAACTCGAAGCCGCGCGTTTGATGGTTTACAACGCCGCGCGCATGAAAGACGCGGGAATCAACTTCGTGAAAGAAGCAGCGATGGCGAAGCTTTACTCTTCGCGAGTCGCGGAACGCGTTAGTTCTAAAGCGATCGAGTTGTATGGCGGTTACGGTTACGTCAAAGATTATCCGGTCGAGAAATACTGGCGCGATTCAAAGATCGGCGCCATTTATGAAGGCACGTCAAACATGCAGTTACAGACGATCGCCAAACTCATCATCGGAAAATGACAGCGTCGCGCATCCAAGTCTTCGAGCAAATTCTCTCGTCCGACCCGGCAAACACGGCCGTGCTGTTCGGGCTCGCGAAGGAGTACGAGAAAGCCGGACGTGACGAAGAGTTAATCGCAACTCTGAATCGTTATCTGGAAGTCGCGGACGACGAGGGCAACGCCTTTGGCATGTTGGCGGGCGCGTATGAACGAATAGGCCAAAGAGACAAAGCGCGCGATGCGTATCAGCGTGGCATCGAAACCGCGCAACGCCACGGACATCCCGGAATGGCCGAAGAATATCGCATGACCCTGGCTGGCAATTATGAAGACTGACACCAAAGTATTGAAGCTGGTTCCTAAAAGCGCATCAGCGGCATCGTCCGCATCGACCTCCCACACGGACGAACTTCCGAAAGCGGAAGAGATCTCCAGTGGATTGATGCCGGCGCCTGCGGAGCCGATCGCGCGACCCAGCGCGCCGCACAGTATCCCAACCGCAAGCGTTCCGGAGACGTCGAAGGCCGGCGATCTGCCTGACAGCAAGTTGCTGCTGGATATGTATCGCACGATGTATCTCTCGCGCCGTATCGACGACAAGGAGATCCAGTTAAAAGGACAGAACAGGATCTTCTTCCAGATCAGTGGCGCTGGGCATGAAGCGGTGCTGGTCGCTGCGGGTGTTGTATTGAAGGCCGGCTACGACTGGTTCTATCCGTACTATCGCGACCGCGCGCTCTGTTTGCAGTTGGGAATGACGCCGCTCGAGCAATTGCTGTCCGCGGTCGGCGCGGAAGCTGATCCCAACTCCCACGGGCGTCAGATGCCGTCGCACTGGGGACACAAAGCTCTCAACATCGTTTCGCAGTCGTCGCCGACGGGAACGCAGTTGCTACAGGCCGTAGGCTGCGCCGAAGCGAGCTATCGCTGCGCATTAGTGCCGGAGTTGAAAGAGCGGATCAAGACTTTTCACGACGACGAAGTGACGTACGTTTCGCTCGGCGAAGGCACCACCAGCCAAGGCGAGTTCTGGGAAGCGCTTAACACCGCGTCGAACCTGAAACTGCCGGTTGTCTTTCTTCTCGAAGACAACGGTTACGCGATCAGCGTTCCGGTTGAAGTGCAAACAGCAGGCGGAGATGCTTCGCGGCTCGTGGAAAACTTTCCGTCCCTGTACGTCCAACGTTGCGATGGAACGGATCCGATCGAGTCGCTGGAAACGATGCGCCGCGCCGTCGATTATGCGCGCCGTCGACAAGGTCCGGCCCTGGTCCACGCAAAAGTCATCCGTCCCTATTCGCATTCACTCTCCGACGACGAAAAGTTGTATCGCCCCGACGAGGAACGCACCGGCGAAGCCGAACGCGATCCGGTCAAACGCTTCGGCGCGCTTCTGATCGACGAAGGCGTGATCGATCAGGACGGACTGCAGAAGATCAAAGACGAAGTCGATCGAGAAGTGAACGACGCTGCCGATCAGGCACTCGCCGCCGCGCAGCCTGCTCCGGAAACGGCGACACACTACGTCTTCTCAAACGAGATCGATCCGACCGGGAAAGACTTTGATACTGAAGAAGGCGCCCAACTCTCTGGTAACCCCGGCACGATGGTCGATCTGATCAATCGCACACTGCACACCGAGATGGAACGCGATCCGCGCATCGTCGTGTTTGGTGAAGACGTCGCCGACTGCTCGCGCGATCAGTATCTGAACGTCGTCAAAGGCAAGGGGGGCGTTTTCAAAGTCACCGCGAACCTGCAACGGAAGTTCGGCAGCAGCCGCGTCTTCAACTCGCCGCTCGCTGAAGCAAACATCGTCGGCCGCGCGATCGGCATGGCGACACGCGGAATGAAGCCCGTCGTCGAGATTCAGTTCTTCGACTACATCTGGCCCGCGATGCACCAGATTCGCAACGAGCTCGCATTGCTGCGCTGGCGCTCAAGCAACGATTGGAAAGCGCCGCTCGTTATTCGCGTGCCGATCGGCGGTTATCTCAAAGGCGGCGCGGTTTATCACTCGCAATCGGGCGTCTCGACGTTCACTCAGATTCCCGGCCTGCGCGTGCTCTATCCGTCAAACGCGCTCGACGCGAATGGTCTTCTGCGCACCGCGATTCGCTGCGACGATCCGGTGATGTTCCTCGAACACAAACATCTCTATCGCCAGGCGTACAACAAGTCGGCGTATCCGCCGGACGATTTCATGATTCCGTTTGGCAAAGCGAAGAAAGTTCGCGACGGAAAAGATCTGACGATCGTCACCTACGGCGCGTTGGTCCAACGTTCGCTGGTTGCTGCGAAGCAGGCGGAGCAGGAAGGCACGAGCGTCGAGATCATCGATCTGCGTAGTCTTGTTCCTTACGATTGGGAAGCGATTGCGGAGTCAGTACGGAAGACGAACCGCGTGATCGTCGCTCACGAAGATTCACTCTCATTTGGGTACGGCGCGGAGATCGCCGCGCGTATTTCTGACGAGCTGTTTCACGATCTCGATGCCCCGGTTCGCCGCGTTTGTGCGCTCGACACATTCGTCGCATATGCGCCACAACTTGAAGATGCAATACTTCCGCAATCTTCAGATGTGGCGAAGGCGATCGCCGAGTTGAAGGCCTTCTAAACACGCTTTCAAGACAGCGCTGTATCGTTATGTTCCGCGACGATCCAGCGCTGTACGTGTAATTACTCACCTTATTCAAGCGGCATAAATCTTGCGGCCTTTCCACAGCGAATACGCCTGCTGAGCGTCTCCCCGACATAGTTCCCCCACGCTGACAATTAATCGCGATTGATTAGACATAAGGGAGGTACAACTGATGAGCAAGCATGGTTTGAGCTTCGCGGCCGTGACTTTGATTCTAGCTCTAGCTGCAGTCGCTGTGGCACAAACAACCGAAAAGAAAGTCGTTCAAAACCCCGACGGCTCCTACACGATAATTGAGTATCCAGTAAAGAAAGAAGTAACTGTCAACCTGACTCCAGTGAACATCACCGGCGCCACGGGTGTGGCGACGATACTCCGCGATGACGATGGGACCAGAATTAAACTGAACCTCGCCAATGTTCCCGCGGACGTCACTGCGCTGACGCTGTATGCAGTCGATGACAGCGGAGCGATCACCGCGTTGGGTCCGGTGGCGATCAGTAACGGGACGGGCACGTTGGTGGCGACAACGCCGCTTTCGAAGTTCATGCTAGTGGCGTCTCCGGAAGCTGCGCTAACGGCCTACGATCCGAATACGCGCATCGTGTTCCGGAGCGCGGTGCCGGAAGGTTTCGCGGTGGTTCCTTTTAGCCGTAGTGCTTCGGGCGAAACAGTATCCGCGACGGCAGCGCCTTCCACGGCGGTGACGGCCGCGCCTGCTGGTGTAGTCGCGTCCACTTACACGGCGCCGCTGCTCGGCATTCCTAACTTCAAGAAAGGCGACGATACTAAAATCAAAGTTGACTTCAGCGGAGCACTGAGTGGCGCCCGTGCGAATATCTTCATCACGCCGGAAAACCCCGGACGAACGAAAGTGGAGCTGAAATTCCACGATCTCAAGGAAGCTCCGGCCGGTAAGAGATTCGTCGCCTGGGCAGTCGGCGGCAATGGTGAATATGTGAAGCTCGGTGAAGTCGTCAGCACCGGTGGCAACAACGAAGCCCAGATCAAGTCAGAAACGGCATTGGCGGACTTTGGTCTTCTAATCACTATGGAAGAAGCTGTTGGCGCATCGCCGGTCGGACCGGGTGTCGCCCACATTCACATCGTTCCATAGTTAGCTCGATTCCGAGCGTTGCTCTACTTTTGGGTCGCCCTTTTGGGCGGCCCTTCTTTTTTGCGTGTATTCATCTTGTTAAAAAAACTACACACAAACGCAAACTTACGTTAATATCTCCCTCACCCGACAGCGGGCTCGTTTCGAGCCCGCTCTCTTTTTCAGTTTGACGAGATCCCCGCCTTCGATTTCTCCTTTCGACGGCCTAAAGTCTTCGTTTTCGCCCTGGAACTGACGACATGATTAGAAAGTACCCCCGTTTTTTGGCCTTTGCGCTGATTCTTTTTCTTTCGGCCGTCGCGCGCGCCGACGAAAATCTGCCCACGCTTGTTAAACGAGTTAAGCCCGCGGTCGTAGCGATTGCGACGTACGACGCGAACGGTGAAGCGTTGATGACGGGCAGTGGTTTCTTTCTGAAACCCGGTCAGGTTGTGACAAACCTCCACGTTGTTCGCGGCGCTGCGCGCGCTGAGATCAAGACTCTCGACGGAAAAGGGAAAGTGTTTCCGGTCACCGGTGCAGTCGCCGTCGATGAAGAGGGCGACCTCGCGCTGCTGAACGTCGAGATGCCGCTCGAACGCGCGCGGGTCAGCGAGCTTGCTACTGAACTGCCTGACGAAGGCGAGACGATCTTCGTCATCGGCAATCCACTGAAACTCGAAGGCTCGGTCAGCGACGGCATCGTTTCCGCCGTACGCGAGGTGCCGAACAGCTACCGGATCATTCAGATCACCGCGCCGATCTCGCATGGCAACAGCGGGAGTCCGGTTTTTAACTTGCGCGGTCAGGTGTTGGGTGTCGTGACGGTGAAAGTCACGAACGGGCAAAACATCAATCTCGCGATCGCGGCGGCGCGCGTTGGTGAGCTGCGTGCGGGAACGGTGCGTCCGCTTGCGGATCTTTCGAGCAAACCGAAAAGTGACGTGGCGGAGTCGGCGTATCGCAATGGACTCGAATCGCTGTGGTTGGGGAATTACGATAGCGCCGTCGGATATTTTGAGAATGCGGTCAACAAGAACCCGAAACGCGCGGATGCGTGGGTGAAAGTTGGGTATTGCAAAGTCAAACAGGGAAAGAACCAGGAAGCGATTCGTGCGTATCTCGAGGCTTTACAACTCAAGCCGGCCGATCCCGATATTCGTAACAAGTTGGGAGATGCGTATTACTACGCGGGTCGGATGCGTGAGGCGATTGACGAGTACACGGAAGCGGCGCGGATGCGCCCTGGCAACGCGGAGTTCTTTTACAATCTCGCCATTGCGTATTTCGAAAGCGGCAACTTAACGGCCGCAGCCACCCAGGCGCGCACTCTGCAACGCCTGGATGCAAAACTTTACGAACGATACCTGCGCGAAACCATGTAATCCGCGGGTTACTCTCCCGCCACGCCTGTGAAGACGCCCGTGTCGACGCTTCGCGGATTACCCAGGACCACAAACCGAATATTCTTCATGTACTTCTGCGAGACGCGTTGAATGTCAGCCGGCGTCACCGCCGTCAACTTCTCGAGGAAGCCGATCGAGTTGCGCCAGCCGCCGCCAATCAACTCATACTGTGCCAACTCACCCGCCTGCGCTGCGTTGGTTTCCTGTCCGAGATAGTACGTCGTCAAATACTGCGCTATCACGCCGTGAATGTCGGTCGCGCTAACGGGTTCCGTTTGCAGGCGCTGAATCTCGCTCAACATCAACCGCACCGATTGATTCGCATCCTTCGCCGTCACATACAACCCGCCAAGATTCGCAGCCTGCGTCCGCAAAAACGCATCGGGCGCATACGACAGATTCCGCTTCACGCGCACTTCCTCAAACACGCGATCGCGTAACATCGAACTCGCGATGCGCATCGGGTAAATGTCAGGCGACGTCAACGAAGGCGCTGTGAATACTCCCTGGATGTAGTTTGTCGCCAGCTCACGCGGCGTGACTTCCACAACGGATTTGTCGAACGCCAACTGCGGCACTGCTTCCGGTTTGTACGCCCCGCGCGGCAACTTTCCGAAACTCGACTCCACCAGCGTCTTCACCTCAGCCGCATTTAAATCGCCGACGATAACCAGCAACAGCCGCGACGTTTCCAGCAGCTTCTTGTGATACGCGCGCAGGTCTTCCGGCGTCAGTTTCGCAACCGTTTCCGGCGTGCCGCTGGTGCTATTTAGATACGGATGACCGGCATACGCCACTTTGTCCTGCAGTTTTTGCAGGTAGACGTCGGGATTGTCAGTATCGTCGCTGAGCGAAACGACAAGTCGTTCCTGCACCAGGCCGACGTCTTCCTTAGTGAACGATGGACGCAACGCGACGTCGGTAAAGATCTGCCACGAGCGGTCCCAGTTCATTCGCGTCGAGGCAAGCGAAAGCACCGAGTAGTCGTTGTTCGAACTGCTTCCGATCACCGTGCCCATGCGCGAGAGTTCGCTGCGCATGCGTTCACGCGGAAACCCGGCACTCGCTTCAGTCGCCGCGCTCAGCATCAACGTCTCGATACCCGCATTCTGCGCGTTGATGTTTGCCGAGCCGCCGCGAATAAACAGTCCCGCCGCGACCGTCAAACTTCCCTCGCGACGCTTCATCAGCACCTTCAGGCCGTTGACTTCAAACTCACTGACAAGCGCAGCCTGCTTGGCGACGACGCTATGGACCGATGCCTGCGACGGTGTCGTCGCCGGCTGAGCAGTTTGAGCGCGCGATGAGCCAACACCACCGGCGACCAATAAGCCGAACAACACAAACGTGACGAGCGACTGACGCACGCGATTGAATAAATGCTTCACTGATTCGTTCATGATCCTGGTTCTGTTCATTGACCGATTAACTCTTCGGGTGTGATTTTGATTCTGCCCTGCGCGTCAGGCGATATCAGCGCGAGCCCGACATGTGGTTTCCCCTGAATGTAAGTCGTGATGTAGCGGCTGATGTCCGCGCGTGAAGTCGCGCGCAGTCGCGGAAGATAACCACGGAAGTATTCAAGCCCCGTTGACGCCCACCAAAAGCTCAGCGTGTGCGTGTACTCGCTCAACTTCTCGCGTGAATAAAGATCGTCAGCTTCGAGCAAAGCCTTCGCGCTTTCGAGCTGCTCGTCAGTGTAGTAGTCCTTGTCGTTGAAGTGTGCGACTTCCTCGTACATCGCTTTGATCGCGGCGCGTGCTTTGTCAGGAGTCGTTTGCGCAACCAGCGCGATTGGACCAACGTTGCGCTGTGTGTAGTAACTCAGATCGACGCCTGTCACCAAACCCGTGTCGACGAGATTTCGCTGAAACCGCGAATTTGGTTGACGAAGAATGAACGAGAAAACGTCGGCGGCGTAAGTCGCGGGATTGTCTTTGCCGATCGACGGTCCGTGCCAGCCGATGCTGATGATCACGTTCTGCACCGGCTGAGTGATTACGCTACCTTCGCTCTTCGTCAGCGGCGGATGCTCGACCAGCGGAAACTCGACAAACGGATCTTTCTCGCGCTTCGGCCAGTCGCCGTAAAACTCCTGCGCCAGCTTCATCACTTCAGTCGGATTTACGTCGCCAGTCAAAACCAGCGCTGAATTGTTCGGCACGTAGTAGCGCTGCTGAATCAGGCGCATCATTTCGGTGGTCGCCGCTCCGACTGTTTCCCGGCTTCCAAGCGGGTTCTTGCGGCTTTGATACTTGTAGAAAAGCCGGTTGTTCATCTCCTTGTTCAGGTAGAAGAACGGGTTCGACTCGTTGCGGTCGATCTCGCCAATCACCACCTGCTTCTCACGCACAAACTCGCGCTCATCAAAAAGCGGATAGCGCGTCGCGTCTTTCATGAACTGCATCGCGGTACGCAAATTCGGGCTCGTAGTTGTGAAGTAATAATCAACCACTTCTTCGCGCGTCGTGCCGTTGTACGCGATGCCCATCTGTCCGATGGTGCGCAGGTAGTCTTCGGCGTTCGCGATCGCACGGTTCTGCTTGAAGAACATGTGCTCGTACAAGTGAGACAGCCCGTTCAACTCAGGCGGCTCCGTGTACGAACCGTTCTTGACGGCCAGTTCAATCGTGACGAGTGGAATCGAGTGGTCTTCCAGGATGATGACTTCCAGACCATTCGGCAGGACCTGGCTGAATATCTTTGCTTCCGGCAACCGCGGCGCAGGTGCGAGCGGCGCCGGCTTTACGTCAGCCGGCCGGCCCGGCGCCGGACGCGTCGTTCGCTGTTGCGTAACGACTTCCGCGAACGATGTTGATGGCGCAAGTAAACAAAGTAGAAGAAAAAAGATTGAGAAGCGTTTCACCGATAACTCCACACTCAACAGTTTGATATTGGTCTTTCGATTCTTCTGACCGCCAAATAGATGTCGGAGGTATGAGGGTACTTTGCCGGAGGGAAATTCACAAATGCGGGGTTGGTACTTTGTGCTTTGTCCTTAGTGCTTTGTTCACCATCGAAACTGACGTACGAAGTAAGCCCGTGCCGATAGCGAAACAAAGAACAAAACACAAAGTACAAAGCTCTATTTCTTCTTTGACACAATCGCACGAGCTTTTTGACGTAGCGCGGTGCGGTAGACCGCCGCTTCGGTCCCGGCAGCGTTCGAGAGCCACTGAATTTTGGGCGTGCCGTTCGCGGTGGTCTCGCCCGTCATCTGCATCGAGTAAGTCCGCTTGTCATTCGGCACAAACAACACCATGCGCCGCAGGTTCCGGCCTTCGCTCGAATCCTTGCCGCTGAACAACAACTCCTGAAATCCATCTTCGTCCGCGTCAACCAGTTCGGCGCTCCAGCTCGCGTGGCGGAATCCTTTGCCATCCAACGGCTGCTGCGAACTCACGCGATACTTTCCGTTTCTCTTCTCGAGCAGGAGAAAATTGGTCTTGCCGCTGCGACGTTGACTGTCGACGGCCACGATCGCCGTACCCGAATCGGTGTCGAGAATCGCAACCGCGCCGATAGTTCCTGTCGCAAACTTCCCGGCCGTCTTGCGTGCCTGATCCAATGAGATTTGTTCGACTACGGGCGGCGCCGGTTCGCTGGGAGCGGAACCGAAGCCAACATCACGAGTCGCCGCGCTGCGGTCCCGGCCCGAGTCCGTGCGATACGATGCGGGCGTCATTTGCAACTGCGCATTTGCAACCGGCAACGTCTCCTTCGTAATACGCGGAGCTGACGCGCTCTGTCCCGTGTAACCCCACGCGAGCAACGCACCGAACGTCGTAACCAGGACCAACGGAGCGCCGATGCGAAACAGAATTCCATTGCCTGGCGTCGACGCCGCAACCATCGACGACAACGGTTGAATGTCCGGCAACGTGCGGTCGGGTCGGACCAGGCTGCGCTCGAGCAATGCCTTCGCAGCGGCCGCTGTGCGGGGACGATCTTCCGGACGTTTCGCCAACAACGAATGGACCGCAAGGGCCAACGATCGGGGAATGTCTTGCCGCAGCCGTGGCAACGGCGGCGCCGGCTGCGTCGCTTGTTTCACCAGCAACGCCGACGGCAACGGATCGACAAACGGCGGACGTCCCGCCAGCATTTCGTACAACAACACACCAAGACTGTATAAATCGCTGCGCGCGCCGACGCGCTGGCCCAAACACTGTTCCGGAGACATGTAGCGCGGCGTTCCGATCAATTGACCCGAACCGGTGCTCGCGTGCGTCGCCGTTGATTCGGCTGACGAAGCGAGAACTTTCGCGACGCCAAAGTCGAGCACACAAACGCCTCGTTTACCGAGCAGGATGTTTGAAGGTTTCAGATCGCGATGAATGATCCCGAGACGATGTGCTTCTTCGAGCACGTCGCAAATCTCGGTGGCGATTTCGACTGCGCGCGACGCGGGGAAACGTCCTTCACGCGCAAGCAACTGCGAGAGTGTTTCACCTTCGACAAATTCCATCACGATGAAGTGACGGCCATCGGGAAGATTTCCGGCGTCGAAGATCATCGCCGCGTGAGGATGATGCAACTTCGCCATCGTGCGTGCTTCGCGCAGAAAACGATCTGCGACGTCGGCGTCGCCCACGAATTCACGCTTGATTATCTTGACTGCTACAGGACGTTCGAGTCCCAGGTGGGTGGCGAGGTAAACAGTTCCCATGCCGCCCCTTCCGATCTCGCGCTCGATCCTGAATCTGCCGGCGATGAATTGGGGGACATCCATATTAGACCTTCCTTGTCGGGTTAAAAGGCCGGAAAACAGTCCACTTTGGCTTGGGTTGGGGGAAGAGGTCTCGTAGTTTAGCACGGATCTAATTGATCCGTTGCAATTACTTATCAATTCCGGGATGGGGCGAAGGTACGTTTGGGATCCAAAATACCTGTCCGTTGACCTCCACACTTCGCAGACCATGCTTCGGCAGATCTTTTTCTTTGAGACCGAGGAAGGTGAAGTGCGGTAAATCGCTGAGGACGGTTTGAAACCAACCGTGCTTTGCCATGATCTCGCGGATGCGCGGGTTGTCGAACTCGTTGACGTCGAAAGCGAGCATCGCGATGTGTTGCGAAGTTCCGGGCGCGGCGATCGAGTAAAGAATCGACTTGGAAAGGTCTTTACTGAAATAAATCCCGCTTTTTTCGAGTTCGAGCACTTCGGCGATCTGTTGCGACAACGGCAGAGCCTTCAGTCGTTCGACTTGTTCTGCGGTGAGGCGTCCTTGTCCGAGCCAGTATTCCAACGCCGGTTCGAAGCGTGAATTCCAGAGCCGTACGCTGTCTTCATAATTTCGTCGCGCTGCTTCTGCACCATCACGCGGCGTGATGTCGAGACCTTCCTTTTGTGCTTCTTCGCGTGCTTTGAGCAGTTGTTTCAGCGCGGCGGGCTGAAGTTCCACGTGGTCGTACGACATGAACTCGGATTCATACCCGGCTTGCTCCTGGAAACGGGTGACTTGCGCTTCGTTAGTGAAGACGCATACCGGCGGCGGCACAACTTTCTTGTCTGCCAGAAAAATCGCCCCATACTCTTCGAGGATCCGCCGCGCCACGGGATCAGAAGACGGACAGATGTTTTCGACCTTTGTTTTGCGTTTCTTTAATGCTTTGGCGAGAGCTTCGTAAAAAGGGGCTGGCTCTCTGGTAGACGCTGTCGGATCGAAATCCCGTAAGGTATTAGCAGTCATTTGTTGTGTCGACATGATTAAAATAACAATAAAGCTCGTAAAATACGCTATTCCGGTCTTCATAGGAAACACGGATAACACGGATTTGCAGATTACAACACTAATCGAGGCAAGGCTAACATGAAGAAGGCAAATCTGTTTATGGAGCTCGTGGCCACCTACCGCAAGCACGGATGGGAGCTGCGTAGCGCGCTGATGAAGCCGGAAACGTTAGCCGAGCTCCAGTCGCAGGAGGCGCAACTGCTCAATCGCGTGGATGTTCGTGAGTCGCCAGTCGACGCGCTATGGTTCTCGCGCGCGTCATCGCACGACCGCGAGGCATGGGAGCTGCGCCTGCTGGAGCAGACGCAGTATGCATTGTTCGAAGCTTTTGAACCTGACGAAACCGAGATGCAGCGTGAGGAGGCGCGGCTCGAAATGGAAGCGCGCCTACGTGAACACGTGCTGGGTCATTAATTTGAACCGTCGATTTACTGCCGCCCCATCTTTACCGGGATCTCCAGCTTTTCTTCACCACGCATGACGATCAGCTTTACCGTGCTGTAAGGAACCGCGCGGGCGACGCGCATGTACATCTCCCCGGGAGTTCGGATCGGGATGCCGTCAAACTCGATCACGATGTCGCCTTCTTTTATTCCGGCAATGTCAGCCGGCATGCTTCCGAAGATTGAATCCAGTCTCACCCCAGCCATCTTCGTCCCGGGAATCGGCACTCGCTCGGCGTCACCGTCTTCGTAGCCGAAGCGAGCGCGTTGCTCACGCGGACGGTCTTCGAATGTCCGCGTCAATCGCTTGATTTCGTCCTCTGACGCCGTTGTGAGCTTCGTCACGTGAGTCTCGCCATCACGCAGGTACTCGACATCAACAGTCTTCCCGATGGGAGTTCTGGCCAACGCACGCGCGATTTCATCTTCGTTGTTGATCCGCTGACCGTCGAACTTGACAATCACGTCCCCGCCAACCAGTCCGGCCTTGTCCGCCGGGCCTGCCGGTGGATAAACAGCAGTAAACGTCGCACCGTCCTTGGTGTCGGTCGTCTCCCAATCTCTGACGCCGGCGTACGATCGATTGGCTGGTGTTGCATTACCACTGCTGGTGCGATTGCGCTTCATCGGACTAATAATCGCGGTAAACGCGGCCGCGGCAACGAAGAACACCAACAATCCGACAAACACCCACGCCATGCCGCTGATCTTTCGTCGCTTCTTTGCCGGCACCGGCGCCGAAACCGCGCCCGACGGTGACGATCCAAAACGAATCGTCTCAGTGTCCGAACCGCCATGACCAAGACGAAATCCGCAATTCCGGCAGAAACGTAATTCCGACGGCATCGTGGAATGGCAGTTGGAACAGGTGGTTGAGGAGTTCACATCGAATGGTATTTCTGGGTTTTCAGACATAGACGGCACCTGTTTGGGATGTTAAGCGAAATTCGCCCGTTTTTTCTATACGCCATTAGTCAAATCTGTGTTCCGGCGCTTCGGCTCAATAGACTTCCCGGCTTTTAAAGGGCAATATGACCATGGAGGATTCATCAAAGGTGGAAATAACAAAGGCACTAGCGGCGCTGCAACCGCTCTACGGCAAAGACAACGTTGAAATCATTACTACCGACGGAAGGCGGGTCCGCGGCCAGGTTCGCAGTATGAAAAATACTCAAGCACTCACGACTCCGAGCGTCAAAATCCTATGTGCTAACGGACAGGTCGTCAAGATTCCATTCCCGACCATTGCCGAGATCAAAGATCACAATCTCGCCGAGTAATGTTATAAATCCCCATTCAAAGTACCGCGGAAGAAAGGTGGACTACGAAACTTGCCCTCCCCCTTACCCATCGACGATTTTGGTGCCCGAATCGCTAACGCCTGGTCTGAACTGCGCCCCTCAACGCGTGGATTAGTCGAGCGTGCGTTGCAGGCGCCCGTCACCGGCGGACAAGCAACGCGAAACTTTCAATACGACGCTCGCGCCGATCTCGAATTGAGCCGTTTTCTAAAAGCACTTGACGATCGAGCCGCGGAAAAATCCGAAGCACTCGACGCCGAAACAGGCGGGAAACTCAAATCGGTCGCAGATACCTGCGCCACAGTCTTGCAGGAGAAAACAGAATCCGCGGAAGTGTTTGCGCAACTCGTCCGGCGCGCCTCGAGCCTGCGCGATTACAAACGAATCGACGTCCTCGCTGACGCACTCAACGCGCGTTTTCCACCGAGCGAGATCTGCGAACTCGCCCGCTCCGAAGACAAGATCGTGCGCGAACTCGCAAACGAAGCACTCGCTCGTTGTCCGATTTCAGTTTTAACTACGCTACTGAACGACCCGGTAGATGCCGACACCGCTCGGTCAGCGTTGCGCAGGCAGGTTGTAGAGTATGGCTCAGAAGAAGCGCGACAGATAGTTAATGCGCTCGATTCGGAAGAGTTGATTTAAGCGCCGAGTTGATGCAGCCGCTCGACGACTTGATCGATTAGCCAGTTTGGCGTGGAAGCACCCGCCGTCACACCCACTCGCTTCACATTCTCCAGGTCAGCAGGATTGATCTCGGCAGGAGTTTCGATAAGGAAACTCTTCGCGCATTGTTCCTGACACACAGCCAGCAACTTAACGCTGTTTGACGAGTGACGCCCGCCGATCACGTAAAAGGCGTCGACCTGTCCAGCCAAAGCGCGTGCGGCGTCCTGTCGATCGCGAGTGGCGGAACAGATCGTGTTGACCACTTGCGGTTCGGTGTCTGCTTTATCGCGCACCGCTTCTGCGACTTCGAGAAAGGTCTTCAACTTGATCGTGGTTTGGGAAACGACGAGCGGTGAACGAAGCTCCGGAAGGCTTGCAACTTCACTCGCATCGCGGACGACGTACGTGTTATTCGGCGCATAACCGACCACGCCGATCATTTCCGGATGGTCTGGATTGCCGGCAACAACAACGTCGCGTCCCTGACGCGCGGCACGTTCGGCGAGATGCTGGACGCGAGTGACGAACGGGCAAGTGGCGTCGATGACTTTCGCGGCGCGTTGTTCGAGATCGTGTTGGACTTGCGGCGTAACGCCGTGTGCGCGAATGACTGCGATCGTGTCCCCGTCAGCTTCGTCGGGTGTGTCGATGGTCGAGACGCCTTGAGCGCCGAGCCGTTCCATCTCCTGGGCGTTGTGAATCAAGGGACCAAGGGAACGAATCGGACGAGCGCCTTCGTGGACTGCCTCTTCAACCATCTCGACGGCGCGTTCGACGCCGAAACAGAATCCGTACTCCTCTGCCAGTAAGACTTCCATTAGTCGTTTCGCCTACTCGAAGTTTCTAAACACCTTGGCTGGTCGGATCAGTGGTGCCCGTTTGCTCGCGTTCCCGTCGACACTTCTCGCGCCATTCTTCCCTAAGGCGGTCACCGCCGTCTAAAACCTCGTCATTCCAGCGAATTTTCCAGTCGATGAAATTCCGCACCTGGTTCAGCAGCGACTTGTTGAGATCGGCGACGGCGTGCGCCACATCTTTGGGAAGGATGGCGTAGCAGACTTCGTCAATCCTCCGCACCCCGTCCATCACGGCGCCACACACATCGTTAACGCACTCTCGACCCTCTTTCATAACAAACCTCCGGCCACTACGGATTCTACCACCTTCTGCTTTACGCCCGCACGAGGGACAGGGTTCCAGATGCGTCTAAGCGGGGCGCGCTGCGCTCGCCCCCGCGACGTTCAAGTGGGCAGGCCCTGGCGGGCGATTTTTTCCATTTGGTCGCAGAAACGGTCGAGTTCGCCGAGGGTTGTGTAAACATTGGGAGTGATGCGAAGGCCTTTGAACTCGTCATGGACGATCGGCGTCGTGAAGATGCGATGCTTGCTGAACAGGTAACCGCCAATCGCCGTCGGATCGACACCGTCGATCTTCACATTCGCAATCGCGCACGACTGGTTCGGATCGAACGACGTGTTGAAGCCGATCTTCGGCACGTCCTTTAGCCGATTCATCCAGTAGCGCGAGAGATACCGCAGCCGCGCCTCTTTGCGTTTCCCACCAATGCCATTGTGGAACAGCATTGCCTCGCCGATCGCCAGCCGCGGCGCCGCCGAGTGCGTCCCGACTTCTTCAAACTTCCGAATGTCGCCCGCCTGCTTCGACTCCGCCGCCATCAACGGCCACAGCTTCTCGATCTTGTCACGCTTCACGAACAGCAACCCGCTTCCCTTCGGCGCGTAGAGCCACTTGTGCAAACTCGTACCGAAGTAATCGCAACCGAGATCCTTCTGTTTGAAATCGAACTGCGCAAACGAGTGCGCGCCGTCGACGATCGTCTCGATGCCGCGCGCCCGTGCCATGTCGCAGATCGCCTTCACCGGAGTGATCTGGCCGGTGATGTTTACCTGGTGCGAAACGAGGATCAACTTCGTCCG
>JAICGQ010000057.1 GCA_025923035.1 Pyrinomonadaceae bacterium
GCTCGTAGTCAACAACGATCTCGAAGAGGTTTGCCGTGAACTGAAGCGCCGCTGTTACGAGCGTGGCGCTGAAGACAATCTCACGGTGGTCGTGGTGCGAGTTGGCGATCCGGTTCGTACCGATGAACGACTGGCAGAACTCGAACCGACGATCACGCCCGAGACGCAAACCGCTTACGCGGCGCAGAACGGTGGACAACAGACGATGCTGGGCACGCAGACGAACGGCAGTCCTGTAACAGGATCGCGAATCTCGATTCCGGCCGCGGCCGCGCAGGCCGAGTCGAATCCCGGCACGCTCAACGTCGCGGAGCCGCGTCGTGGCGGCAGTGGATTGGCGCGCGTGTTTGGTGTTTTGCTGGTTTTGGTTCTACTCGCGGCAGCGTTCTACGCCGGCGCGCGCTTCAAAGAACGAATTCCCTTCCTCGCGACGAAGCCGTCGCAGGAGCCGGTTTTGACCTTTACTGTCCCTGCTCCAACGCCGGAACCCTTCGCGCAATTCGAACGAATGCGGCGGCAGGTGGATGACGACCCGCGGGCGTGGCTCGCGACGGAACCGCAGAAGGAACTGGTGAACGCCGGCGTTCAGAGTCCGTTAGATTCGCCGCACACTGACTTCTTGTATCTCTACGGCCGAGCGAACCTGCTCTCCGGCAACACTGACGACGCCGGCAAAGCGTTTGACGCCGCGATCGCGAAAGCGGACGCGAATCCCTCGCCTGCCAATTCCACGATCAAAAAAGAATCGGTGCTTGGCCTGGCCGCAGTCAGCGTACGCACGCAAAGAGACCGTTGGAAAGTACTCAATCACTATGAAGAGCTGACGAAACCTCCAGCCAGCTCGGCGAGCCCTGCAGCCCCCTAACCCTGATCCAATAATCACGCATCAAAGATGCGAATCAGGGCGAAACGATGTCGGAACTCAAACTCCAACAAAGCAGACTAGACGGGCGCTACGACATCATCGAATGCCTCGGAAGGGGCAGTTATGCCGAGATCTACGTTGCCAACGACAACGCCGCGCCCGAAGGTTCGCCGCGCACGATCGTGATCAAGGCGTTGAATCTGCATCTACAAGGTGAGCCCGACGTCGAGCTTGAGCGAACTCTTGTCAGCAATTTTCAGAACGAAGCCGTCGCACTCGATCGCGTTCGCCATCCAAATGTAATAAATCGTCTCGGCCACGGAACGGCGATCGATCTTGCGGGCACGACGTTTCACTACATCGTTCTCGAGTATCTTCCCGGCGGCGACATGTTCGCGCTGACGCGCGCGCGGCCGTTGCCGATTCAAAAAGCGCTTCATTACCTCGAGCAGGTCTGTTCCGGACTCGCCCACGCGCACAAGTGCGGCGTGATTCATCGCGACATCAAGCCACAGAACCTGTTGCTGACCGCCGACAAAGAGGTCGTGAAGATCGCCGACTTCGGCGTCGCGCGCCTCGATTCGACTGAAGGCGCAATCACGCGGGTCGGAACCAACATCTATTCGGCGCCCGAGCACAATCCGCTTATGCACACGGGACAACTCGACACGACTGGTCTACGAACTCCAGCGCGCGATTACCTGACGCCGGCCGCCGACATCTATTCGCTAGCGAAAACGACATACACGCTGCTTGCGGGCGAATCGCCGCGTCGCTTCGCGCAACACGCGATCACTGATTTGCCGGAAGCTGTGAAGCAAAGTTTTTGGGCCAACCCGGTCCTGCGCGTGCTCGAAAAGGCCACGCAAAGCCGGCCGGAAGATCGGTTTCAAACCGTTGAAGAGTTTTGGGACGAGATCGCCGACGCCGCTTTGCCGCCGACTCGTCCACTGCAAATGGTCACCGGCGCCGCCGCTGAACCGCGTCGTAAACCCAGCCAGGAGCTGTCGATCGAACCGGAAGACTTCACTGAGGCAGCGCCTCCGCGTCCGCACTTCGTCCTACCTGAATCGCGTGGTGCGGCGCTGGCTAACAGCGCGTTGGCTGATAACGATTCGCTGCGCCGTCCGCGCATCGTCGTGCCGATCAGCGCCGAAGCTCGCCGGCAAATGGAGTTGCGTGCGCGGCAGGAAATACGCGTCGAGCAGAACATGTTGAATGCTCGTGAGCAAAGAAAAGCAGCGGCGAACTCGGTGCTGCCGCCGAGTCGCACACGACGTGCACTCGTCGCCGCCGGATTGATCCTCGCGTTCTCCGGAATGTTGCTCGCGACTCACAAGTACGTCACTACAAGATGGAACCCGCTGGCGTCCATTCCCGGAACTTCCGACTTCATCGTGGTCGGACGTGAAGGCGTCACGACGACCGACCTGAACCTGCGGCCGGTGGCCAGCAGCGCCGGAAACCAGCCGATCGGCTTGGCTGAATCGGGCTCCAAGGTTAGAGTTCTCAGTGCCGATAGCAACAACAATTGGGTCGAAGTGCTGGTTGTCGAACATGCCCGGCCGAAGACCGATCCATATTCGTCCGATCGTGGGTGGGTAAATAAACGTTATATAAAATTCGACTGATCATACGGAGCGAATAGCTTGGGCCTGATTGAATCGATAAGACGTTGGATCGACGGTGAGACCGGCGAAGACCTGCTCGAAGCGGCCGACGAGCATGCAAAACCGCGGCGCGTGTGGGAAGAGTTTCTGGTGAAAATCGCGCGTGAAGTCGAGGCCGCAATGCAGCGCGAGATGTTCACGCCGCCTGGTGGTCCAACTTACATTCCTCGCGAGTACATCGTTTATCTCAGCGCTGACGACGACAAAGACTGGCAGGGCGACAAGCGTCGCGGTCTCGAGCAGGGCCTGTTTCACGTCCTTTCAGAACGCGCCCGCGAACTTAGCGGGACCACTCAACTCGCGGTGAAGTCTTTCGCCGTTGAGTTACGCGTCGATGGGACGCTGAACAAAGGCGAGTTTCGTGTGCAGGCCGTTTGGGACGAAACCGAGAGTGGTCACACGATGGTGACGCCGCGCGTGACGCAGTCGTCGGCGACGTTCAATCCGAATGATACGGTTGTGGAAAGGGCCGAAGACGTCAGCGAAAGCGAAAACACCGTCGTGCGGCCCAAGGCGAGCGCGCTTTATTCGGTCGAAGTTTGGCTCGACGGAGTGCGTCAGTCGGTCGTGCCGATCACGAAGAACGAGATCACGATCGGACGCGGGTCGCGCAGCATTTCAGTCGACTTGCCGATCAAAGGCGATCCGGAAGTCAGCCGCGTTCACGCGGTGATGTCGCGCGACAACGAAGGTCGTTACTGGCTGGTCGCCAAAGGAAGAAACCCGACGCTGGTAAACGGACGCGAACTTCCGCGTGAGGAACCGACCGAAGTCGCTCCCGATCAGAAGATCGCGATCTGTAACTTTGTTATTCGGATCCAGCCAAGATAGAAGCCGTCTCGGCCGAGCCCACGTCGTTCATAGCCCTGCGATAAGCTACGTACATGTCAGACAAGCGATTCGCTGCAGCCGGATCGCGGCGCGCCAGTAGTGTGATGATGTCGTCGCGATTGTTCAGCAGGAACTTCACTCTCTCAAGCTGGGCGAAACAATTCGGCTGCTGCTGTCAGCACGATCAAACCTTCGATCACAACGCCTGGATTGTTATGGTAACCATGGATTTCGCTCCGCTGGTCCGGTTGTACGAAACCCAGTATCCCGCTGCCGGATACCGTTCGACCGCGTACATCGAACCGTCCGCTCGAGGTTCTACCTCTCTGCCCAGTACCTGCATCGCAGTGGGAGCCTGACTGGCGCCGTTCGTGTAGTCAATTGAGATCGCCTTCACTTTGCTCTCGTTGTCATAGAAGACTTGCGCCGATTCGCTGTCCGCAACAACGAGAATGTCCTGTGCGTCGCCTTTTGCTTTCAAATATTGCTCGAGAGTTTTCCGCACGTCTTCAGCCGTCATACCGATCTTGACGCCTTTGTATTCCGTGAAGACGGGCATCGGCGTCGCCGCAGTGGTGTTTGTTTCCGTTGCTGCTTCCGTTGTTTTCGCGACGTCGCTTGAAGCAGTCGACTGTGCAACTGCGAGAGTTGCGGTGAGTAACACACAAGCCGGTAGTAATGAAATTGAAACCAAACGCTTAAACATAGAGATCACGATCCCTCCAACGCTCTTTACAATATATTTGCGACTAGATTATGGCTGGAGAGCCGCGAGTTGGCGTCGGTGGGTTCACTTACTGGATATAGGTAATTACACCTATTTGGGCGGCGGATTGGCTCGTCCTGGGTCAGGACGTTACAGTCTGAGCGGCGGCGCCGCGGCTGCGGCTTTCGAGTTCGGAGATGAGATCGGTCAGCAAGCCACGCACGTTCTCGCCTTCCAAATAACCCTTGCCGAGCATCTTGGTGATCGGTCGCTTCTTCGCTTCGCCATTCACTTCTTTCAGGATCGCTCTCGCAAACGCCGTCACTACTTTCCCGTCAAACTGTTTTCCACTGTTCTCGCGCAGGTCGCGCACGACGTCTTCAAACGAGCGACGCCGGCGGTAGGGTCGATCGGTCGTCATCGCATCAAATGCGTCGGCGAGCGAAACGATCTTTGCGCCCATCGGAATCTGCTCGTCGGTTAGACCATCCGGATAACCGCGTCCATCGAGACGTTCGTGGTGATACTTCGCCATCAACGGAATATCAGCGTAAGGATGATTGATTGGGGAGAGAATCTCGTATCCGGCAGCGGGGTGTCGATTGAGATCGCTCGAACGCTTGGCATCAATGTGGTAAGGCGCGTTGATGATGTCGCGATCGACGATCAGCTTGCCGATGTCGTGGAGATAACCCGCGATCTGTATTCCTTCGACCTCTTGTTCGCTCCAACCCATTTCTTGCGCGATTATCTCGCTGTAGCGGCCGACGCGTTCCGAATGACCCTGCGTGTACTTGTCTTTAATATCGATCGCAGCGGCAAAGGCGCGAACGGTGTCGCGGTAGATCGCCCGCAGCTCTTCGTACAACCTGCGGTTCTCTTCCGCGCGCTGGGCCACCTGTTCCAGCAATCGATGCGTGTGAATACCGACACCGATGTGCCGCGTCATCGCTTTGATGGTTTCGAAGTCGGCGTTTGAAAACTCTTCGCCACTCGCCTTGCCGCCGAGCAGCACGAGACCGGTTACGTCGCCGCGCACGATCATCGGCAGCACCAACTCGATCCCTGAGTTGCTGAGACCATCGAAGTTGCGGCTGATGAAACTCTTGTCGCTGTACCTGACCAGACACTCCTTCGCCTCGGCATCCAGCAGCTGGTGCTTCTCCGTTTCTGCGATGGTCCAACCGCTCAACAGTTCATCGCCGAGTCCCCAAACTGCAACGCAGCGAAGCGAACCCTCGTCGATACACTCAGCGACAGCGCCGCGGCGCAACGCCAGCGTTCCCAGCAAGAGGTGCAGCGACGTGCGCACCATCTCTGTGAAATCGCCGGTGCCGGCAATCTCCTGGCCCAGATCGGCCAGGGCTCCGAACGTGTGAATGAGTTTCTGGGTCGACGGCTCCATTTACAAATCAGTGCACTGTCGGGGTCGTCTCATAATGGGAGAGGTTGAGTAATGCTTCGTGTTCGTCCTTTGCTAACACTACGTGGCGGGTGAGTCCGAGCATTTCAAACAGTTCGACTGTCTGATCGTTCACTTCCGAAAAGACAACTCGTGCGCCGTTGCGTTCGGCGACGTCGATGATACCGAGAAGAATCGAGATGCCGATACTGTTAACTAACTGCGTGTCGCTGAAATCGATGACTAACGCGCGGCAGCCGCAGTCGAGTTGGCGGCGGCATTCTCGTTCGATCTTTTCACCTGTCAGCTTGTTTAGATAATCGCTTGCGTAAACAACAGCGGTGGTGCCAACACAGTGTGAGCGTACTAAACCTGGGCTTGGTTTATCCACTCGAAGGATCCTCCTGCCTCGAATGTTCGTTTATAAAAGGCGACTACGAGCTTCGCCTGAGTTTTAATCCTGGTAATGCTGGAACGAGAAGCGTCAGGAAGAACTTTGGCGAAGATATTTTGTCATACGCAAGCTGGTGCCTTCGTCGACCCGTTCAAACTCGACTTCATCCATCAGAGTTCGGATCAGCTTTAGTCCCCAACCGCGTCGTTCTTCCGCCGCTTCTGATATCTCTAAACCGCTACTCGCGCCGTTAAGATTGGCCGGCACGATGCCGCGACTCGATATGGTGACCACTAATCTATCACTTTCAAGCCGAAAACGTTGATAAATTTTTCTGTCGGGGCTGAAACTGTGCTCGGAAGCGTTGATGCACGCCTCCACGACCGCCGTCTTGATCTGGTTGATGGCCTCCGGGCGAAACAGCAAACGCCTCGCGATCTGTTCGGCGGTGCTGGCCGCGATAAGCTCGTTGTCTTCACCCATCGGCACGACCATCAGAAACTCATTCGCCTCAGTAGTTTGCACTACGGGAGCTGGAACAGGTTCGCCCACGCGCTCGGCGATCAACCCTAGTTGCGATCGGCTCGAACTGAATGCTTTGCGGCGGTTCAAAAAACGGCTTGCTTCTTCCGTGAAACCTTCGTTTGAGATGAGCCAGATCTGGTAGCGGGTAAAGCTCAAGGTCTCGGCCAGGGTTTCGAACCGCTCGTACCAGGCGCGCGCAACGTCGACGTCCACCTCCAGTTTCGCTTCGAGGTCGGCCGTAAACCAGATTACTTGCTGGGCGTCAGAGTAAGCGCCGTCTTCAAACGTGTGCGCGAGCAGGCAGCGCTCGTCGTCCGTCAACTGGCGCATGTCGCTGTTGAAGGCGGCGCAGCTTGCGAGATGTACCGTCTGCGGAAGCTTCAAGAGATCAGCTTCGGCTTCAAGCCCGGCGGCAATTGTGTCGCTCTCGGCGCCTTTGTACTTACGGCTGAACGTCGCGTAGTCAAACAGGACCGACGGGATGCGCTGGCAGTTGAAGCGACCGATAAGTTCACGTAGTCCGCCGCCGGCGATCTGTTTGTAGTGTCGCGCCATCGTGTGTGGCGCGCGTTTGAGCGAGTCGGCGAGTGCGTCGGCTACGACCAGCGCGCGCGGGTCGTTGAGCACGTCGAGTCGGTAGCGCACTTTGAGATAATCTTTCCACGCTTGTGGCCCAACACCGGCTTCGACGATTCCCTGGTCCCAGTTTACAAACTCCTGCGCGTGCAGGCGCTGGAGTATTTCCTGAAGCTCTCCGGCAGTGACGTGTAAACGTTTGCGCCAGCCTTCGAAGGTGGACGTTTGGTCTTCACCGGCTGCTGCTTCCCACAACACGCGAATCAGCAAGTGCCGCGTATCGAGCCGCGGCGCGATCTCTTCCAACAGCTCCGCGAAGTGACGATGAAGATGTCCGCCCAGCAGCTCGTCGACGTAGAGACGCTCGCAATCGAGATACGAATCCAACGACGCGTTCTTCTCGCGCGCGGCCTGGAGAAAGATGCTGATGAAAAACGGATTGCCCGCGAATTGTTGGACCAGCAGATCGCGCGCCGCTTCGCTGATGGTGACGTGTTGCCGCCGTGCGACGTGTTCGACGAGCAACGCAGCTTGCGTAGTGTCGAGTTGTTGCAGGCGCAGGATGTCGAGTAGTTCAAAATTACACTTCGCTTCGTGCGCGGCTGCGAGAATCTGACGCCGCAGACCCGCGAGAACGAAAGTGAAACCACCGCGTCCGAACACTCGCAACACTTCCGTGCCCAGCACGACAACGCCGTTCAGATAGTCAGCGAGTTGCGCACCGTCGAGCATGATCAGCGGACGTCCGCGACCAGCCGGTATTCGTTGCGGTGCTCCCAGGCAGAAACGCACGAGCGCCTTGTCGTCGTTACTGAATCGCAGTCGCGTGTAGGAATCTACTAGCTGCTCGATCCATTCGACGTCGGCTGGTGGCGCGAGTTCTACCAGGTCCTGCAATGTCAATGTCGAGTGTGAAACGACCGGTTCATCGCGGCGGTAGGCGATGTACTGCTGGAGAAAGGTGTTTAGAAACTCGATCGCCGCGCTGACGGCCGTGGTTTCGTGACGCGTGAACGCGAAGTAGATCGGAATTACTTCAGAGCGTCGATTGAAGATCTGATCGTAGGCCTGGCGCAGGAGTTCGGACACACCCGCTGAAGGCTCCATCAACAGCAGCAGTCCACGCCCGGCGTTCGCCGGTTCGGCGTGCGCCATGATGCGGCTCAACTCGTCGCCGCGTCCGACGAAGTCGTACTGCGTTACGCGGCCAAGGATGCGCCGGAAATTTTCACTGGAGCTGCGCTTGTTCATCGACCCTGCTGGTGCCCCCCGGCGTCGTCCAGATAAAACTCGACGCGATTCTTGCCGAGGCTCTTCGCCTGGTAAAGCGCACGGTCGGCGGCGGCAATTATCGTTTCTGAATTGTTAACGATCGGCGAGAAGGTCGACACGCCGACGCTGATCGTCACGCGGCCCAGCGGCTGGGTCTTGCCGTGTGGGTAGTGCGTACTGTTCACGCGTTGTCGAATGCGATCGGCGATTGTGCCTGCTTCGGCGATGGCTGTTTGCGGCAGCAGAATGCAGAACTCCTCGCCGCCGTAACGCGAGGCGACGTCTGCGGAACGAAGAGCGGCTTTCAGGCAGTGCGCGGTGATCTGGATGGCGAGATCGCCGGCCTGGTGTCCGTTCGTGTCGTTGTAGGCTTTGAAATCGTCGATGTCGATCATCAGGAAGCTCATGGGAAAGTCGTAGCGCTTCGAGCGGTTCAACTCTTCCGCGAGACGCTCTTCCAGGTAACGGCGATTGGGCATGCCGGTGAGCGAGTCGGTGATCGACATCAGTTGAAACTCGGTGGCCCTTTCCTGCCACTCCGCGCGTTCGAGCGCGACTGCCATTTGCGGTCCGATGATTTCCAGCAGGCTGAGATCGATTTCGTCGAACCGGCGTCCACCGGTTTTGTCCGTGACGTTGAGGACGCCGACTTTGCGGCCGCCGATGATGATCGGGTAGCTGATGAATGAATCTGTTTTGTAGGAACGTTCTGCCGGCGCGGGGCGTCGTCCCGAACTCTGCAGATCTCTTACGACGATCGGTTTGCCTGTGTTGATGGCCTCGCCTGAAACTCCTTCGCCGACACGGATTGGACCAATCAACGCCGGATCGGTGGCGAACCCGCTCGCCGATTTCAAAATCAATTCGTTCGATTCTTCTTTCAGTAATAGCAACGACGCTCGTTCCGATTGAAACAGTTCTTTGGAGTTGGCGACGATCGACTCATACGTCTTTGCCGGATCCGGGCCGCTGATTCTTTCGAGGAAATGTTGCAGCGAGTCGGCGAATCGCGAACGGTACTCGAGTTCGTTGCGCAGCCGCTGAAGTTCTGCTTCGAGATCGGGTTGAGGTTTGTCTTCAATCCGCGGCGTTTCTTTGGTTAACACGGATCCATTCGAGTTCGCGGTGTGGAAACGACGCGCGGATTTCTCGATGCGTTCGGCGAGTTCGTCGAGGCGCTGCTGTTCGGCAAAGAGAATGTTTGAGAAGACGTCTTCCGACGACGCGGCGAGAGTTTGCAGATCGCCTGTGCGGAAGCGTTCCATCAATCGTTGGTAGTCGGCGCTCTTTACGAAGGCTCGTCCGCCGATAACGGCGAGCTTACGCTTGCTGCCACCGATCCCGACTGGTTTCGCGAAGCAATGAAGTCCGGCGTGACATTCGTATTCCACCGTTCCGCCGGCTTTGATCGCGCTTGAATGCGCGGCGCCGCAGTAAGGATCGCAGAGGTTTGCGTAGTCAGGAGAAGTCTGAAAAGTCTGGCAAATCGAGTTGTTGTTTGAGATTGCGATTGCCGGAGGCTGGCGCCCATCGACGAGCAGAACCGCAAGGCCGCACGATTCCGCGACGCCGTCCTGGACCTCCGTCCAGCCGGGCGGAGCGTCTTCACGGTGTTCCTGAGGATTCAGGGCAATGGGGGACCGTTTTGGCATCTATTTCGGGGCGTCCTGCCTGGTTCTCATACCAGGCAAGTATAGATTTCAAATGTGTGAGCTACAACGACTTAGCCACGGATCACGGGGATCGGGGCGAATCCTTCGTCCGCACGAGAGGAGTTCACCTTAGTGCTAAACGCTCAATAGCGATGGGATTTCGGTATCGCGGATACTACCGTTGCCTTGTACGAGAAAAGGCCGATGAGGGAAGATCAGCAAGTCTACGTCGATCGCTATCGAACCTGACCAACGCCACTCTCCAGGCCGGGGGCGTCGCCCGGGGCTACGTCCTCGATGTTAGGTTGAGACGGGCTGATGCGGATGCAGGCGGCGAAGTGCGACGGCTTGATTTGGACCAACTGTGGGACCACTTCTTTGCAGACGTCGATCGCGTACGGGCAGCGGGTGTGGAAGGGACAACCTGACGGTGGATTGATCGGCGAAGGCACGTCACCTTCGAGGACGATTCGCTGTCGCGTCGCTTCAATCTGCGGATCGGGCACAGGCACCGCCGAGATCAGCGCCTTCGTATACGGCATCAATGGCTCGTGATAGATCGTCTTCGCATCCGCGATCTCAACCAGCCGCCCGAGGTACATCACCGCTACACGATCCGAGACGTGTCGAATCGCTCGCAGATCGTGTGAGATGAAGAGATACGTCAGGTGCTTCTCACGACGCAGCTTTTCCAGCAGATTCATGATCTGCGCCTGAATCGAAACGTCCAACGCAGAGATCGGTTCGTCGGCAACGATGAAATCAGGATCGACTGCCAGCGCCCGGGCGATGCCGATACGCTGTCGCTGACCGCCGGAAAACTCGTGCGGGTAACGTTTGATGAACCGCTTGCTCAACCCGACAGTTTCCAACAACTCCTGCACGCGCTCCTCCGCTTCCCTTCCGCGTGCCAGACGAAACGTCTCGAGCGGCTCGCCGACAATCTGCCCGATCGTCATGCGCGGATTCAGCGACGCGTACGGATCCTGAAAGATGATCTGCAAGTGACGTCGCTCTTCACGCAGTTGGCGTTCTGACAAGTGGGCCAGGTCGCGATCGCGATAAATCACTTGCCCGGACGTCGGCTCAGTCAACCTCAGAATCGCGCGTCCAAGTGTAGACTTGCCGCAACCCGATTCACCGACGAGCCCGAGTGTCTCGCGATGGTAGATATCAAGCGAAACGCCATCCACCGCTTTCACGACGCGTTTCTCAGGCTTACCGCCAAGCAACTTATCGAGCACACCACCACCGCCGAGATCGAAATGCACTTTCAGATCTCGTATCGAGATCAGCGGTGCGCGATCGGTTTTTGATTCAACAGCACTCATGAAGCGCGACCGCCTCCTGACTCGGCATAAACCTCGCGCGCAAAGTGGCACAACGAATAATGGTCAGCGTTCAATTGCACGAACGGCGGAAACTCCCGGTGACAAATCTCCTGCACCTTCTCACACCGCGGCGCAAACGGACATCCGGGTTTCAAATGCGCGACGTCAGGCGGCAATCCCGGAATCTGATAAAGCTTTCCTTGTTCGGCCGTCGGGTCCGGGACTGAACGCAGCAGTCCTTTCGTGTACGGATTGCCGGGCAGCGCAAACAGTTCCGACGTTTTTCCCTGTTCGAAGATCTTTCCCGCGTACATGACGATCAGATGGTCCGTCATGCCGGCAACAACGCCGAGGTCATGCGTGATCAGGATCACACTCGTCCCCGTTTCCTTTTTCAGTGTCTTGATCAACTCGAGAATCTGCGCCTGAATCGTTACATCGAGCGCCGTCGTGGGTTCGTCCGCAATCAACAGCTCAGGTTCACACGACAATGCCATTGCGATCATTACGCGTTGTCGCATCCCACCGGAAAACTCGTGCGGATAATTATCGGCGCGCGCACGTGCGTCGGGAATGCCGACCGTTTCGAGCATCTTGATCGCATGCGCCTGCGCCTGGGCTCTCGAGTGGCCCAGGTGTAGCTGAGTCATCTCCATCAACTGCTTGGAGATCTTCATGAACGGGTTGAGTGAGGTCATCGGATCCTGGAAGATCATCGCGATGCGACGGCCGCGGACTTTCCTGATCGCTTCGTTCGTGAGTAACAGGAGGTCCTGCCCGTTGAAAATAACTTCGCCGGAAACGATCTTGCCCGGCGGGTCCGGAATGAGTCGGATGATCGACAGATTGGTTACTGACTTGCCTGAGCCCGACTCGCCGACGATTCCCAACGTTTCGCCACGCTTGAGTTGAAACGAGATCCCATCGACGGCTTTGACCATCCCGTCGTCAGTTTCAAAGTAGGTGCGTAGGTCTTTTACCTCGAGCAGGTTTCCGTCTTTTTCGTTCACGTGGTCCTCATCTGGGGGTCCAGCGCATCGCGGAGACCGTCACCCAGAAAGTTGAGCGAGAAGAGCGTCAGCGCCATCGTGACGCCGGGAAAGATCAACTGCCAGGGAAAGATTGCGATATTCTGAATGCCGTCCGACGCCAGGCTGCCCCACGAAGCCAGCGGCGCTTGCACTCCGAAGCCGAGAAACGACAAAAACGCTTCGGTCAACATGATCTGCGGCACCGTCAGCGTGGCATAGACGATCACCGGGCCGAGTGTGTTGGGAACGAGGTGACGAAAGATGATGCGCGGCGTCGAAACACCGGTAGCCTTCGCCGCCATCACAAATTCCTGGTTCTTGAGCGACAAGACCTGGCCACGAACGATACGGGCCATCGTCAACCACGAAACCGATCCGAGCGCGATGAAGAGCAGGATGAGCTGCCCGCGCGCTGTTTGGCTGCGAAACATCGACAACAGTACGATCACCACGATCACGTACGGGAGTGAATAGAGCACGTCGACCACGCGCATCATGATGTTGTCCACCCGACCGCCGACGTAACCCGCAATCGCGCCGTAACTAACACCAATCAGCAACGACACGAGCGTGGAAATGATCCCGACAAACAACGAGATCTGCCCGCCCTGCAGCACGCGCGCAAGTTGATCGCGTCCGGCGTTGTCAGTACCCATCGGATGGGTCCAGGAAAACTGGCCGTCGGGACCCGTAAAGGGTGGAAATGATCTAATGAGTCGAGTGTCGCTGGTAGGTATGTAGTCGGGCGTGTAGCCGGTTGCGCGTTTGATGACAGTTGGACCAATCAGAGACGACAGCGTGATCAACGTGACGACTACCAGCCCGAACACGGCCAGCTTGTTTTTCAACAGTCGACGCCACGCATCGCGCCACAACGAAGTGCCGCGCACATACTCGCCTTCGGTTATCGCCGTCTCCGGCGATGCGTGAATGAGATCAGGATCAGGAGTCATTCGCGGTTTGTGTTCCTAATATCTCACGCGCGGATCGAGATACGCATAAGCAATGTCGACCAGCAGGTTCATCAACAACAACGTGATCGCGATAAACGCAACGATGCCGATCAATAGCGGCTCGTCGCGATTCAGCGATGCCTGAATGAAATAGTTTCCCAAACCCGGCAGCGCGAAGATCCTTTCCACTACCACAGTTCCGGTCAACAGAAACGCGAGCGCCGGGCCGGTGTACGAAATCACGGGCATTAGACCACCTCGCAGCGCGTGCTTGATCACGACGTCTTTCTCGCTCAGTCCTTTCGCGCGTGCAGTGCGGATGTAGTCTGACCGCAACACTTCGAGCATTCCGGCGCGTGCGAGACGCGCGATGTAAGCCATGTAGATCGCGGAGAGAGTGATGACCGGCAGAATCAGGTTCCGGCTGGGGAATCCGCCCCAGCGCGACGGTGGCAGCCAGTAAAGACTCAGCGAAAAAATAAGCACGAGAATTGGACCAAGGACAAAGTTCGGCAGCGAGATGCCGAGCATCGCAAGCGTCATCGATCCGTAGTCCCAACGCGAGTTTTGTTTGAGTGCGGCGATCGATCCGGCGGTGATTCCGACGATTAATGCCAGCAGATACGCGAGGATTCCCACGGCCGCCGAAACGGGCAACGAGCGGCGAATGATTCCGTTTACCGACTGGCCTTCATACTTCAGCGAAGTTCCGAAGTCGCCATGGCGCACGATGCTCCAGAGCATCTTGCCGTATTGCTCGTACCACGGTCGATCGAGGCCGTACTTATCGCGGATGGCTTTTTCGATCGCGGGCGGCAATCGTTTCTCGCCGCTGTAGAAGTTGCCGGGTGCGAGCTTGATCAATCCCCACGTGATCGTGATCACGACGAGAATCGTTGGGATGGTAACCAGGAGTCGTCTGAGGATGAAGCGAAGCATTCGTGTCGCTGGAGACTTAATCCGCCGTCATGTCCGGAACGCCGTAGTCCCACTTAGCTGGATCGCGTTCGATGTAAACGTACTTCCAGGGGAACAGCGAACCCGCGTTCGGATACATCCCCTTGACGTAAGGCTTCTTCACCCAATTGGTCGCTGCGGTATCGATCGGAATCATCGGTTGCGCGTCGATCAGGAACTTCTCCGCCTTGGCCAACAACTCGTAGCGCTTCTTGGGATCGAGCATGCGGTTCGCTTCGTCGAGCATCGCCACATACTTCGGATCGACCCAGCCGGTGCCGTTCTCGCCCCCAGTGTAGAAGAGGCTGAGAAAAGTGAAAGGATCCATGTAGTCGGCGCCCCACGCGCCACGCGAGAAACCTTTGTATTCGAGCTTCGCCCTGACGTTCAGGAACGTCCTCCACTCCATGTTGCGCAGGTTCACGGTGATGCCCAGGTTCTGTTTCCACTGTGCCTGCATCCACTCGGCCATCGCCTTGTTCGACTCCTGCGTGTTGTAGATGTACTCCACCTGGTCTACCGGAAACTTCGGACACGAATAACTGCCGTCAGGTTTTTTGATTACCGGAAAACCAGCCTCGCCGAGTAGCCGCCGGCCTTCTTCCGGGTTGAACTGATCGCCTTGTGGTTGCGGGTAGTCTTTGAAGATCCCGCTGGGCGTGAAGGCTGTCAGTGGTTTCACGATCTTCCGCCACTTGGCCCAAGCTTCTTTATCGATCGAGTAGTTGAACGCCTTGCGCACGCGCACGTCGTTCATCGGCGGCTGCGTAGTATTGATCAGGACGTAGTTGATCGCGGCTTCAGACCCGTCCATGTAGTCCTGTTTGACTCTGACCACTTCGAGCCAGGCATTCGGCACCGTGTGATTGAGCACCGCGTCGACTTCGCCGACTTTGTAGAGATTCATGATCGTCGGATTGTCCGACATCGGATAGAAGTGGATCTCGTCGAGTTTGACGGTGGCCGCGTCCCAGTACATTGGATCGCGTTCGACCACCAGCTTGTCATACGGTTGCCACGTTTTTACTTTGAATGGGCCACAAGTGACGATGTGCTGCGGTTGCGTCCAGGCGGAACCGTATTTCTCGACGACTTTTCTCGGGACAATGCGGAAGACCTGATGGGCCAACAGGCCCACGAAGAAAGGTCCGGGTTGGACCAGCGAGATGCGTAGTGTGTAGTCGTCGATCGCTTCGACGCCGATGTCCTCGGCTTTTATCGGCACAAACTCTTTGCCGGCAACTGCGGCTTTCAGTTTTGGATTCGCATCGAGTGCTTTCGTCCGCCCTTTTGCATCGCCGGGAAGCGTGAGTCGCAGCGGCGTGTGCATTTGTTTGTGAAACTCTGATTCGGGCCGTCCTTCGAGATGAACGTCGGGCTCGGAATACTCGGCGTTGGCTGTGCTGTCGAGCGGGCTACCGGCGAGTGGTTCGGCCGGCGTGGTCTCGTCGAAGTCTTTTGCGTTCAGAAACTGGCCCGTCTGCGGATCGCGTACGAAAACTTTCTGCTCGTTGAAAGGTTGCGCGTACTTTATGTAATAAGCGAGATATGCGTTGCGAGAGGCGGTCTCTTTCGTCAGTGCGCGGCGAAAGCTGTAAACAAAATCGTTCGCGGTGATTGGATCCCCGTTGGACCACCGTCCATTGCGACGCAGGTAAAACTTGAATTCGGATGAATCGTTGTTCGGCTTCCAGCGTTCGGCGAGCGCCGGCTCGGGTTCCATCGTCTTCGGGTGATACTCAACCAGACCGTCGTAGAGCGCCATGTAAATTCGCGCTTCCGGTTGACCGTTGCTGATTGCCGGGTCGAGCGATTCGGGTTCGTCGCCCGTTACATAGCGAAAAATGTTTCGCTCCGGTGGAACGGTCTTCCCGAAGAAAGGCTCCTTGTTTGAAGCGACACTGCAGGAGATGGCGACGAGGGCGAACGACGCCAATAACAACAGCATGCCAATCTGCTTCTGTTTACTCATACGGACGCTCGCTTACTGATGGTGGGAGAAACTCAAAAACGTCGAGAGAGACGAGAGGAACTTATCACGCGAGCGAAGTTTTTATCAAGATTGTTATGGATGGTCTAAGACTTTACGGCGTACCCGAGACCATCTCCGACAGGAAGGATAACTGCACGTAATTCAGGATGGTTGATGAAGTATTGATTGAACTCGCGCAATGCTGCCGTCGATGAATCGTTGTGATCGCCGGCGACCTTCCCGCCCCACAGCAGGTTATCGACGATCACGACGCCGCCGGTGCGCAACTTTGGTAATCCGAGATCGAGATAATGCTGGTACTCCTCTTTCACCGCATCGATGAATAGCAGATCGAAAGTTTCGTTGAGACGCGGCATCACGTCCAACGCTTTGCCGCGTTCTATACGTAACCTATCTGAAAGGCCCGCGCGTTGAGTGTAATCAGTTGCCGCCTTGATCATTTCATCGTTCGGCTCGATCGTAACGACCAGACTTCCCTCACCCATCCCACGTGCGAGATGGACCACCGAATACCCGATCGCCATTCCGATCTCGAGCGCCCGCTTCGCGCCGCTCATGCGCGCCGTGATCTCGATAAACGTCGCCACTTCCCGATCGGCGATCGGAACATTATGCTTCGCCGCGTACGCCTCCATCTCCGTCAACAGCCGATCCGCCTGCGGAAGCAGTCGATCCAGATACTCAGCCTGGTCGCGTTGGAGAATGGCGTCGAGTCGCGCTTTCATTATTTACCCTTCAGGTGTCGGAATTTTCCTGCGCGTCGCCGTTCACGGAGACGTAGCGGCGGCCGAGGCCGAGTTGGCGTAGTTTGTGTTGGAGGGACTGGCGGTGCATGTCGAGAATCTCGGCGGCGCGGGTCACGTTTCCTTGCGTGTGTTCGAGACAGCGCGTGATGTAGCGGCGCTCAAACTCCCGCCGGTCCTCACGAAAATCTGCCGTGAACGGTACGCGTAAACCGTCGCTCTCGTCGCCTTCTTCAACCGCCCCGAGCGGCAAGCCGGCAGTTATCTCATCCGGTAAATCTCGCGGTGTGATTTCATCGCCTTCCGCCATGATCACGGCGCGGTCGATCGTGTTCTTCAGTTCGCGTATGTTGCCGGGCCA
>JAICGQ010000058.1 GCA_025923035.1 Pyrinomonadaceae bacterium
GCTCTCGGCACTCTATCTCCAATGGGGGAAACGTCACGACGCCGTGGATACGCCGGCGGACGCAAAACACGCCGTGAAAGCTTGATCTACAAATGACCAACTCCAGACGCACAGTTGTAATACTCGCAATCCTCTTCGCGATCGCCTCCCTCACGCACGCGCAATCCGATCCGTTGCCTTCGTGGAACGACGGCGCCAACAAACGCGCCCTCATCGACTTCGTTACACGCGTTACACGCGAAGGTGGTCCGGATTTCGTTCCCGCACCGCAACGCATCGCGACGTTTGATAACGACGGTACGCTGTGGTCCGAACAACCGATCTACTTCCAGTTCGCGTTTGCTCTGGACCGCGTCAAAGCCCTCGCGCCTCATCATCCGGAATGGAAGACACAGCAACCATTCAAAGCAGTGCTCGACGGCGATATGAAAACGCTGCTTGCATCCGGCGAGAAAGGCCTCGCCGAAATCATCATGGCCACGCACACCGGCATCACGACTGATGAGTTCACGCGCACAGTCTTCGACTGGCTAATCACTGCAAAACACCCCACGCGAAAGCGCTTCTACACCGAACTCGTTTACCAGCCAATGCTCGAGTTGCTCGCATACCTCAGGCAGAACGGTTTCAAGACTTTCATTGTCTCCGGCGGCACTGTCGAGTTCATGCGAGCATTTGCGGAGAAGGTCTACGGCATTCCGCCGGAACAGGTCGTCGGCACCAGCTTCGTCACGAAGTTTCAAGTGAATGCGAGTGGAGTGCCGGTGCTGATGCGCGAACCGAAGATCGACTTCATCGACGATGGACCAGGCAAGCCCGTCGGTATTCAGAAGTTTATTGGCCGCCGGCCAATCATGGCCTTCGGCAACTCGGACGGCGATCAGCAGATGCTTCAGTGGACAGACGCGGGTACAACCGCGCGCTTCATGGGCCTTGTTCGTCACACCGACGCGGAGCGCGAGTGGGCCTACGACCGCGACTCGCACATCGGAAAACTGGATCGCGCACTGGATGAAGCGCTCTCACGAAAGTGGGTTGTCGTCGACATGAAAAAGGACTGGAAAGTGATCTACCCGGCAGAAAAGTAAAAGGTGGCGAATAAGAGCGGAGGAAGTTATGAGCACCAAACCAGCACGAACAATTTCCGATCAACAGATCAGCGACGCCTGCTCGGGCGCCTATTACCCACCGTCTCTTCAGAGAGTGAATTAGGAGGGCGCCGCCACCCGTAGTAAATGCGACTCAGAAGAACTGAACGACGAAACAAGGTCAAACGCACGAGTTGAGATCAACCAGAGTGGTGACGGTGGCGCAGGGGCAGGTGCGGCGCGCCGTGAACTAATTTCTTTGCCTCTGAGGCAATTGCTAGCAATGAAGGAGAGAGAGTATGGCAGATAAGAAACCAAACATTCTGATCATCTGGGGCGACGATATCGGCTGGTTCAATATCAGCGCCTACAACCACGGCGTCATGGGCTATCGGACGCCAAACATCGATCGTGTGGCGAAAGAGGGCTGCATGTTTACCGATTGGTACGGACAACAAAGCTGCACCGCCGGCCGCGCGGCTTTCATCACCGGTCAGTCACCGATAAGAACTGGTCTCACAAAAGTCGGATTGCCAGGCGCAAATCTAGGCCTCCAGCCTGAAGATCCAACGATCGCTGACGTTCTGAAACCGCTCGGCTACGTCTGCGGACAGTTTGGCAAGAACCACCTCGGGGATCGTGATGAGTTTATGCCGACGGCCCATGGCTTCGACGAGTTCTTCGGCAATCTCTATCACCTTAACGCCGAACAGGAACCCGAGTGTCCTGACTATCCGAAAGATCCGGAGTTCAAGAAAAAGTTTGGACCACGAGGAGTCTTGCATTCATGGGCCAATGAGGACGGTACGCAAAAGATCGAAGACACCGGTCCGCTGAACATCGAGCGAATGAAGACGGTCGATGAGGAGTTTCTCGCCGCCAGCCTGAAATTCATCGAGAAAGCTGTCGCCGACGACAAGCCGTTCTTCGTCTGGTGGAACTCGACCCGCATGCACATCTGGACGCACTTGAAGAAGGAATCGGAAGGTGTAACGGGATTGGGCGTGTATCCGGACGGCATGGTTGAGCACGACGGGCACGTCGGCCAGTTACTCGACAAGCTCGACGAGTTAGGCATCGCCGACAACACGATCGTCATGTATTCGACCGACAACGGCGCCGAAGTAATGAGCTGGCCCGATGGCGGGACGACGCCGTTCCGCGGTGAGAAAGACACGAACTTCGAGGGTGGCTGGCGCGTGCCGTGCGCGATTCGCTGGCCCGGTATGATCAAACCAGGAACCGTCTCGAACGAAATGTTCTCTCACACGGACATGCTGCCGACGCTTGCAGCCGTGGGTGGTGATCCGGACATCGTGGAGAAGCTCAAGAAGGGTTACAAGTCAGGCAAGAAGACCTTCAAGGTCCACATCGACGGTTTCAACCTTCTGCCTTTCCTGAAGGGAGAAGTTAAGGAGAACCCGCGCAAGGGTTTCCTCTACTGGAGCGACGACGGTGACCTGATGGCTTTGCGCGTCGGTAATTGGAAATGTACGTTCATGGAGCAGCGCGCAAAGGGTCTCAAGGTTTGGGAGGAACCAATGGTCACCAAGCGCCTTCCGGATCTGTACAACCTGCGGAGCGATCCTTTCGAACGGGCTACTGAGGACGCTGACGTGTTCTACGCGAAGTGGAAGGCCGACCGCGCATTCCTGCTTGTGCCGGCGCAGCACATCGTTGCGGAATTCCTGGAGACCTTCAAGGAGTTTCCACCGAGACAGAGACCGGCCAGCTTCAGCATCGACCAGGCGCTCGAGAAGGCCGCAGAGAGTCAGAAGGTATTAGCCAAAGGAGCGGCGGCTGGTGGTTAATTCGAGCGTCGCTACTTACCAATTCGAGACTACCGGTAGGGCGGATGCGGCTGCCGATCGCGTGTGTGAGTTCTACACCGATCACCCGTATCCGCCACCGGTGGAGAATCTCGATCGTGCACGCGACGAATGGAGCGACGAGAGTCGGCTGCGTGCGGAGTATCACCTGGTATGGCCCAACAATCCGTACCGTGCTGATCTCAACATTCTGGTTGCGGGGTGCGGGACGTGGCAGGCGGCGAAGTATGCAGTCTGCCGTCCCGGCGCTCGCGTTACCGGTATTGACGTCAGCAGTACGAGTCTCGACCACACGGAACGGTTAAAGCGAAAGTACCGGTTAACAAATCTCGAAACACTTCGGCTGCCGATCGAGAGCGTCGCGGAGTTGGAACAGCGCTTCGATCTGATCGTCTGCACCGGCGTACTGCACCATCTTGCCGATCCTGAGGAAGGACTTGCGGCGCTGCGATCTGTGCTTGCTCCTGAAGGCGCGATCTATTTGATGGTCTATGCGCCGTATGGACGCGCGGGAGTCTACTTGCTTCAGGAGTATTGCCGCCGGCTCGGTATCGGCACGTCAACCAAAGACATCAACGATCTCGCAAGTGTTGTTGAAGCGCTAGCGCCGCAACATCCGCTCGCCACTTTGCTTCGCGGCTCGCGCGACGCACTAAACACCGACGCACTGGCGGACGCGTTACTCAATCCGCGCGATCGCGCCTATTCCGTGCCGCAACTTTTCGACTTGTTTGATCGAAACGGGCTCGAGGTCGCGCGCTGGTATTGGCAGGCGCCGTATTTGTCGCGCTGCGGATCAATTTCGCTTACGCCGCATGCAACCCGATTGGCGCAGTTATCGGAACGTGAGTGTTATGCGGCGATGGAGTTGTGGCGAGGCACTATGACGAGTCACAGCGCCATCGTTTATCACCGTGATCGCGGCACGCGTTATGAAGAGGTTTCTTTCGCTGACGATCGTTGGTTGAACTACGTGCCACACCGTCTTCCCTCAACACTCTGTGTTCAGGAACGGCTCCCGCCGGGCGCGGCCGGTGTGCTGCTCAATCGGAGTCATCAGTTTCGCGATCTTATTCTCGTCATCGATCCGCCGGAGAAAAGAGTGTTCGATGCGATTAACGGAAGCCACAGCTTCGCGGAGATTCTGGACCACGCACACGTCTCTGCGCCCGCTGCTCGTGGGTTTGTGCAGAAGCTCTGGGATTACGACCAAATCGTCTTCGATACGTCCCAGACGTAGACGATTAGGAGAACGCAACCAACTGTCAAAACTAACAGTAACCGTAATAGGACGGGTTGTTTAGAGTGACCTGACGTTGTCATTTCAAACGAATTGAAGAGGAACCACAATGATACTCAGGATCATGTTAGCCATCAGTTGTTCGATGCTACTTCTCCTAACCTCTGCGCAGGCGCAATCGGAAACCACGGACCCGCCAAAGACTCCGGAGTCCGAGGCGGCGCCGCAGGGAAGTTCCGGTAGCGGGTGGGAGGTCACCGTTTCGCCCTATTTCTTCCTGGCGAGTCTCGACGGAACGATTGGAGCAGTTGGACAGAGAGCCGAGGTAAGCGCCACTTTTCGCGATCTCTTTCGCAACCTCGACTTCGCGATCATGGGCCAGGTTGAAGCTCGCAAGGGAAACTGGTCCATCCTTGGTGATGCGATGTACATGTCGTTGTCGGGCGAGAGGGTCACGCCGAGTCCTTTGTTCGGAGACATCTCGGTCGAGGTGAAGGAAACGATCATCGAGCCGGCAGTTGCTTATCGCGTGCTGAATGTCGAACGGGGCTCGATCGATCTGATCGGCGGCGCTCGCTTCTGGCACGTGAAGCCGCACCTCACTTTTCAACCACGCATCCTGCCTTTGGTTGACGTCGAGGAGAGTAAGAGCTGGGCCGATCCGATCGTCGGCGCCAGAGGAACCGTCGGTCTTTCACCGAGAGTCTATCTGCAGGGAAGGTTTGACGTCGGCGGCTTCGGTGTCTCTTCTGATTTCACCGGACAGGCGTTTGGCGGAGTCGGTTTTCAAGTGAAACCGCGCGTGGCCCTCATGGGCGGTTATCGCTACCTGCGCGTTGATTACGCGAACGAGGGATTCATTTTCAGGACCGCGATGAGCGGGATCATGCTGGGCGCGCGGTTCAAGCTTTAGACACCATCCGAAAAGGGGGCAGTTTTATGTTTGGAAGAATCAAAGAGTACGGATTGGTTTTGGTAGCGATCGTACTTGTGACGATCGCCGTCGCGCCGGCACGGGCGCAGGTTACGGATTCCGACTCGGTAACCATGAAGGCGTCAATCGAAGCGATTGACAAGACGGGACGTTCGGTAACGCTGAAAGGGCCGCGAGGTAATCTTGTTACGGTCGTTGCGGACGAAACGTTCAAGCGATTCGACCAGTTGAAAGTTGGCGATGTGGTGACCGCAACGATCACCGTCGCCGTCGCTGCGCGGATCCGCAAAGCCGGCGATCCCGAACCGAAGGAAGCCAAAGAAACGTCGGAGATTCTCAAAGACAAGATCGGTGCGAAGGCCTATGGAGAGCAAACAGTCACCGTTTCGGTTGAGGAGATCGATCGCACGGCGCCTTCGGTAACAGTTAAGACTCCGGATGGACGCATCCTCAGCTTCCGCGTCAAGAACGTCGCGAATCTCAAGAACCTGAAAGTGGGAGATCAGGTCGATGTAACTGTCGGTCTGGGACTCCTGCTAAGCGTTGATCCCGCCCCCGCTCCAGCCGGTTAGTCGAGGCAGGGAGGGGGTTATGTATTTCGCGAAGCGAGCTTTTGTTATCGCGACAGTGGTGTTGTTCGCGTCCAGTGTTTGCGGGCAGGAGCCTGCCGCGTCACCTTCTCCGCAATCAGCAGCCGGGAGCAACGTCGCGGCGACAACGCCCGCGCCGGATCCCGAAGATTTTTGGACGCGCGAGACGATGACGGGCGATTGGGGCGGCACGCGCTCGCGCTGGAAAGAGAAAGGGATCGAACTCGAATTCAAGTTGTCGAACTTCGTTCAAGGCATCGCCAGCGGCGGTTTGAGTAACGACACGGAGTACAACGGCAAGTTCGAGATGGAATGGAAGTTTGATCTCGGGAAAGTGGCGGGTTGGAATTACTGGCAGTCGGAAATAAAAACCGAAGTTCGATGGAGTGGTCCATTGCTGGCCGGCACCGGTGGAATCAATCCTACCAACACGGCAGTGATCAGTCCGCAGGCCGATGGCGAAACCGTTGCGATTACGGCGCTTAATTTTACTCGCCTCATTCCGGTCGATCTAAAGAAGGGAAACCTGTACGCGGTCTCGTTCGGCAGGTTTAACCTGCTGGACCTAATCGACGAAGACTTCTTCGGTGGCGCCGGGACGGAAAAGTTCATGAACATGGCGCAAATCGGGCCGCTGACCGTGCTGCGCGAGATCCCGTTGGTGACCAATGGGGCCAGCTTCGCCTATATCAAAGGTGGCGAGCCGTTCATTACCGTTGCGGTGCTCGATCCAAACGATCACACGCTCGATCCGGGTCTCGACGATCTGTTTGCTGATGGCGTGAGCATCTCGCCCGGCATTAACTTTCCAGTGAAGTATTGGGGCAAGAGTGCGAAGCATTCGTTTAGCGGCGCGGTGACGACGAAGAAGTTCACGCCGTTTGATTTCATCAGGCAGGTCGTCATTCCTGGACCACCGAGGAACCCGGTCGAACCGAAACGGGGCTCGTGGTCCGTCAACTACGTCTTCCGCCAATACATCGTCGAACGAGGGAAGAGAGATGGGTGGGGACTATTCACGAACGTCGCTTTCGCCAACAAGGATACGAGCCCGATCACAAAGTTCTTCAACATCGGTCTTGGCGGCAACGGACTGTTCAAGAGCCGGAACCGCGATGAATTCGGTGTTGCCTACGCCTTCAGCGATCTGAGCCGTGTCCTGAAGGACAACATCGATCTGCTGACAATCGGCAACCGGACGCTGCAAGCCGAGCACCAGTTTGAAGCGTTCTACAACTTCCACATCACACCATGGCTTCGCCTCACGGGCGACCTGCAAATCATCCGCGGCATCCGCCCCGCCGTGGACACCGCCGTCGTCCCCGGCGCCCGCCTGGTGATGATTTTTTAGACTTGAGTTCTGCAATGCAGGAGGGCGTTATGTCGGGTGATCCGTTGCCTTCGTGGAATGAGGGGAAGGTTAAGGAAGCGATTATTGATTTTGTGGCGCGCACGTCGAGCGCCGGGAGTAGTGATTATGTTCCCGTGAATGAAAGGATCGCGGTCTTCGACAATGATGGGACGCTGTGGTGCGAGATGCCGGTGCCGGTCCAGGCGTACTTCGTTAACGATCGTCTCAAGGCACTCGAGCCGCTGCATCCCGAATGGCAAAGAACTGAGCCATACAAGTCGATGCTCGCCGGCGACATCAAAACGGCAATGGCCACGGGAATCAAAGGTCTCGCCGAACTCGTGATGGTGACGCACGCCGGAATGACCACTGACGAGTTCTCGCTGATCGTGCGTTCGTGGCTGGCAAAAGCGCGTCACCCCAAACTCAACCGCCACTTCACCGAAACGATCTACCAACCAATGCTCGAAGTGCTTGCGTTTCTACGGGCGCGCGGGTTTGCGACGTTCATCGTTTCCGGCGGCGGCGTCGAATTCATGCGCGTGTTCGCGGAGGAGGTTTATGGCGTCCCGTCGCACCAGGTGATCGGCTCGAGCATCAAGACCCACTTCGAAATGCGCGGCGGCAAACCGGTACTCAGCCGCGAACCCGTGCTCGACTTCTTCGACGACAAAGCCGGTAAGCCAGTCAACATCAACAAGCACATCGGACGCCGCCCGATTGCCTGCTTCGGAAACTCCGACGGCGATCGCGAGATGCTGATCTGGACCACAGTCGGCCGCACTGACGAACGACCATCATTCGGATTGATCGTCCACCACACCGACGCCGATCGAGAATTCGCTTACGACCGCCAGCACGTGCTGAGCGGCCAGCTCGACAAAGCGTGGGACGAAGCCGAAACCCGCGGCTGGATCCTGGCCGACATGAAGAACGACTGGAAAACCGTTTTCCCGACGGCAGCGCGAACAGCGCAAGTACACTAACGAGGCAAACGTTCATGAAGAGATTATTGACTTGCACCGTTCTCCTCATTGCACTCGCGACCCAGACACTGGCGGACCAGATCACGTTGAAGAACGGCGATCGCGTTACCGGCAAGATCGTCAAGACTGACGGCGGCAAACTGGTCATAACGACAGAATTGCTCGGCGACGTGAGTGTCGATCTCGGAGCGATATCCAACATCACCACAGATCAACCGCTCTACGTCACACTTGAAGACGGCCGCACCGTCTCGGGCACCCTCACCGCCTCGGCGGATAAAGTTGAACTAAGACCGGCGAATGCGAACGTCGTTGCAGTGGACCGTTCGGCGATCAGAGTAATCAGATCGGAAGCTGAACACGTTGCTTATCAGGACTCACTCGAACCCGGTCTGCTTGAAGGCTGGAGCGGCGGCGCGGACGTCGGCTTCTCCCTGACTTCGGGAAGCTCCGAGACTATGAACCTCGCGATCGGTCTGGCCGGAACACGCGAGACGCGCAACGACAAGACCACCATCTACGCTTCATCCATCTATAGCCGCGACGGTTCAAGCGGAGATTCCGAAACAACCGCGAACACGATACGCGGCGGCGTGCGTTACGATCGCGACATCAATCGAAAGTTTTTCGCATACGGCTTCACGGATCTCGAACACAACGGTTTACAAGATTTGACGCTGCGTTTCGTCCTCGGTGGCGGTCTCGGCTATCACGCGATTCGCAACGAGCGAACACAACTCGATTTGCTCGGCGGACTCGACTGGAACCGCGAGTATTTCCGAGGCGACTTCAACGATCGCAGCTCGATGGAAGCACAGCTCGGGCAAACGCTCTCGCATCGCTTCTCCTCACGCGTCTCGTTGAAGGAGCAGCTCTTCTTCTTTCCCAATCTGACTGACGGCGGCACTTATCGCATCAACTTCGACGCCGCGCTCGTCACAGACATTTCGCGACGCATCGCCTGGCAATTAACGTTGAGCGATCGTTACTTGTCTGATCCGCCACCGGGACTCGAAAAGAACGATCTGCTGTTGACCACAGGTCTGAAGATCAAGCTCGGCAAGATGAAGTGAGACGCCGATGGCTACGAGCAGCACGATCGCCAGATGGCTCCCGGGTATCGATCTCGTCCGCAACTATCGTCGCGAATTGTTTCCCAACGACGTTGTTGCCGGACTCTCCGTCGCTGCTGTCGCACTGCCAATCGGCATCGCTTACGCACAACTCGCAGGCTTTCCGCCCGTAGTCGGTATCTACTCGTGCATCCTTCCGGCGGTTGCGTATGCGATGTTCGGATCGTCGCGGCAATTGGTCGTGAATCCTGACGCCGCTGCGTGTGCGATCGTCGCGGCAACGGTTGCACCACTCGCAGCAGGTAACGCGATTCGCTACACCGAGCTCTCGATCGTCCTGACGTTTTTCACTGGCGTACTTTGCATCGCCGGCGGGCTGCTGGGTTTCGGAGTGATCGCCAACTTCCTTTCGCGTCCGATCCTGACGGGTTACCTCAACGGTATCGCGTTGACGATCATTGCCGGACAGCTAGGCGCACTATTTGGTTTTAAAGTGTCGCCCGGCGGATTTTTTCACACCGTCGTCGAGACTGTTTCACGTCTCAACGAAACACACATCGCGACCATCAGCATGGGCCTGGCGCTGCTGGTTCTGATTTTGCTGCTGAAACATTTCGTACCGCGGATCCCGTCGCCGCTCGTAGCGGCGGTGCTGGGTTGCGCAGTTGTTTTTGCGCTCGGTCTCAACGCGAAAGGCGTCTCGGTTGTCGGCGCCGTGCCCGCAGGTTTTCCAGCGCCAACGATCCCGAGCGTAAACAGGTCCGAGATTTGGCCACTGCTGTTCGGGGCGATCGGAATCGCACTGGTCAGCTTTTGCAGCATGATGACGACCGCCCGCGGCTTTGCCGCAAAGAATGGTTATCGCATCAACGTAAACCAGGACCTGTTTGCCCTGGGTATTTCCGACCTCGCTTCGGCGTTCAGTCGCGGGTTCGTCGTCAGCGGCGCAGACTCACGCACCGCTGTAGCAGACTCGTCTGGTGGAAAAACGCAGATGGCAACCATCATCGCGGCGTTCGTGATGGCAATCGTATTGCTTTTCCTCACAGAACCACTCGCGTACGTTCCCACGGCCGCATTCGCTGCGATCCTGATTTCGTCGGCACTCGGTCTGTTCGACTGGGCGTCGCTCAGGCATTACTTCCGCTTGAGTAAGCCGGAGTTTCGACAATCGTTAGCAGCAATGCTCGGCGTGATGACGCTCGGCGTCCTGCAGGGTGTTCTGATCGCGGTGGCCCTGGCCATGCTCAACCTGCTGCGACATGCGTCTAACCCGCGAGATGCCATTCTCGGCTTCGTCAACGGCGACGGCGAGACTCACACGGCAACATTTGAAGAAGGTGGCAAAACGATCGACGGCGTACTCATCTATCGCTTTGAAGCGTCGCTGGTCTTCTTTAATGCCGATTACTTTACGGAGCGCGTGCACACAGTCATCAGCAATGCCGAGTCGAAACCGCGCAGATTTCTGTTCGACGCTGAATCGGTGCCGTTGCTCGACGTCTCCGGCGCATACGCACTCGACGCACTGCGATCCGAGTTGGCAGAGAAGGGAATCGTGCTGGGGATCGCGCGCGCACGCGGATTGTTTCGCATGATGCTGGAGAGCGCTGGCGTTGCCGAACGGATCGGCAGCGAGAACCTGTTTCACACGGTCCGAGCAGGTGCGGCTGCCTACGAATTGGCGGGCCGCAACGGCAACAAATGATCAGAGCGTTGGCGATCATGGTCCTGGTCGTTGGTTTCTGCACGGGCGTTCGGTGCCAGGAGGTGCAATCAGACACGCCGAAGGAACTGTGGTCCGGACTCGATGTTTATGCGCCGGTGAATGAGAAGTTTCGCCTCTATTTCATGGTCAGCGGCAACCGGGCCGAGGAAACGAGGAAAAGTTTTGAGACTACCGTCGGCGCTCACCTTGATTACAACGCGCACAAACGGTTTGTGTTGCGTGCCGGATATCGCTACAGCTTCGCGCCCGGCGACGAAGATGACTTCCAAGAACACCGGATCGTGACGGAGCAGACATTTCGCCACGAACTGCCCTGGGCCATGTTGTTGAGCGATCGCAATCGTCAGGACTGGCGTTTCGTAAACGGCAACTTCTCGTTTCGCTATCGCAATCGGGTGCGGCTCGAACGGGAAATTCGCGCGTGGGGACGTTCGTTTACGCCCTATGGTTCGGTTGAGGGTTACTACGACACTCGCTTCGACGTTTGGAACCGAAACCGACTCACGGCCGGCGCGGAGTTTCAGTTGAAACGCGGTTTTCCGTTGTTGCGTGAACTAACGCCTCGTAAGCAAGTAATCTTGGATCTGTATTACACCAAACAGAACGACAGCCGCTCGCAACCTCATCATGTTCACGCAGTTGGCGCGACGCTTGCGCTACATTTTTAGCCTCGGCAAATTCCCCTACCATAGAACACTGATCGGCCTACCTGAAACATGCAGTCGGCCTCCTGCAAAACACGCGCAAAATACCAAATCTAGGTGATTTACGGTGTTCGAAAGCGGTAGGTATCTTCTACTCCAGAACTAAAGAAACAGTCTGTTTCCGGCGAGCGGGCACGCCGTGGTTCCTGGGAGGTACCTCATGAGTGCGTACGAGCAGTTACTGCACCCGACCGTGCGAGGATTGGCGCAAACTAAAAGCAGCGCGTGGCATTTAGTGCTCCGGTTAACGGCGCCCTTCCGTTTGGTTTCGAAGCTTTGGTCTTGTTGGCATCGTCGCATGTCTCGTCCTTTTACGCGCGCCGGGCGGACGTATCGCGTCTGCCTGCGCTGCGGTGTGCAACGTCACTTCGATCTCAAGCAGTGGAAGACGAAGGGTAATTACTACCGCGACAAAACCGTAGTGGAACCGGTTAGCACACAGGGCGCGGGAATACGGAAAGAACGGAAGCTGCGACTAATTGCCTGACACCGGCGCGATCGAATTCATCACTTTGCAAACCGGAGAGGTAAACGAACTCGAATGGCGAAGAAGCAGTGGCGCAGGCTGCTGTGTCCAGAGCGACGCATTGAACGCGGCGCAGGTTTTTAAGGAGTAGATCATGCGACACGCAATTCGAACTTTATTGGCGATCTCGCTGCTGGTCCTGTTTGCCTCGGTCGTCGTCGGACAAACAAAGAAGCCGCGCATCAAGTACTACCGGATCAATACGAACCAGACGTTTCATGTTCGTTTGAACGACTCGTTGAAGTCTGATGAGTCGCGCGTCGGCGAGACCTTCGAGACCACCGTTGTCGATCCCGTCTACTCGACAAACGGAATCGAACTCGTGCCGTCGGGAAGCATCATCACCGGGCGTGTGACTGCGGTGCAGAAAGCAAGAAAAGACGGAAATCCCGGTTCGCTGACTGTCGCGTTCTACAACCTGCGTCTGCCAAACGGACGTGCCGCTGCGCTCAACGGCTCCCTTACGGATCTCGAGTCCGGCAACACAACGAGCGACAACGAGGGAACGGCGACGGCCAAAAAGACTTCGAAGCGTAACGTGAAATTCATCGGCGGCGGCGCCGGTGGAGGTGCGTTGATCGGCGCCATCGCCGGAGGAGGAAAGGGAGCGGCGATTGGCGCCGGTGTGGGCGCCGGTGTGGGGTTCATCACGAAGAAGTTGATGAAGGGCAAGGAAGCGGAAGTGAAATCGGGGACAGAGTTTGGCGTGATTCTGAACCGGCCGGTCTCGCTGCCGGCTTATCGCCCAGCTCGTTGATGTTCAAGGAGGCTAAAAGTGAAGTTCCTGGCAATCGTTGCAATCTGTTTGTTGAGCGTTGTCTCTGTCCCGGCCCAGAAGGACGCAAACCTTTCACAAATCATGGCGCTCCTGCAGAAACACGATGAAGCGCTGAATCAACACAATCTCGACGGCATCATGAGTGTCTTTGCACCGTCAGCAAAGACCGTCGTCATGGGCACTGGTCCAGGTGAACGCTGGCAGGGCAAAGACGAAATCAGGTCGGCTTACACCGAGATCATCAAGGACTTCGACAAAGGCACCGCCACACATAACTGTGATTGGAAAACGGGCGAGATCGTAGGCGCCAGCGCGTGGATCGCTTCGATGTGCAAGTTCTCCGATTCGAAAGACGGGCAGAAGCGAGAGTACGAACTAAACGTTTCGGGCGTGCTGCGCAAGATCGACGGCAAGTGGTACTTCCAGTCGCTTCACTATTCGAACCTGACGCGCAACGCCGGAAACTAACTGGCTCGTCGGGGAGGGCGAAACGAACATGGTTGACGAGACAAACGAGCCGGAAAGCGAACAACTGGATCCTGAACAGCGCGAGGTTTCAGATCGGCGCGAGTTTCTGCGCAGTCTTGGCAAGTGGTCCACCGCGGCGATTGCCGCAATCCTGTTGACCGAATCGTCGCCGTCGGGCGAGGCGTCAGGGTGGGTCAACAGTCGTGGCAGTTGGGTGAATCGTGGCGGCGGCGGCTGGGCCAATCGTGGAGGCTCATGGGCCAACGGTGGCGGCTCGTGGCTGAACAGCGGTTCGAATTGGATTAATCGCGGCGGCAGTTGGATAAACGGCGGCGGCGGTTGGATAAATCGAGGAGGTGGAGGATGGCTCAACGGCCGCGGGGGCGGCGGCAGTTGGGTTAACAGGCGCGGTTGGTAAAACCAGTGCGCTTGTGCTGTGGGGGCGAAACTCGGTGGCGGTTTTTACTGGAGCAAGCCGTCGTCGGGTTCCGCCTCTACAATTTCTCTCTACGAACATGACGCAAGAGCAACTGCGTACCTACAACGTCCCGCTCGCGTTTGTTGATTTGTATCCGGATCGTCCGCTGATCGTCCGCGCAACTGATCCGGTGGCCCTGGTCCAGAGTCTTACGCCGCAACACGTGCGCCAGTTGGTGTCGCTCCAACTGCTCGACATCAGTGCCGATCTCGAAGAGTTGGAGGGCTGGAATCCCGGCCTGCCAATCGAAGTCGTGTTGGCCGATCCGGAAGCTGAAACAATGAAGTTGTACCGGCTTTGCAGACTGCAACGATCGCATCCGGTCCGGGTCGTAGTGCCGATTGTTCCGGGCTTCAGTAAAGCCGTGCGAGTTGCATCGTTTCTCCAGCTTCCGGTGAAACTCGAAGGCGCACAGCCGGATCCGGATCTGATCGAGGAGCTCTGCGAGGCGCTGGATTTCTTCCTGCACAACAAAGCCGTGTCGCAGCCGATCGAGTATTTCAGCGGTGTGCTCACGACGGTGATTCACAAGCAACCGGTCACGTTGTGGGAAATTCAGGAAGAGCATCCGTCGACTGTCCGCTATGTTGACGATTACGGCGTGCAGACTCTGGCGCGTCGACCATTCATTCGCACAAATGAGAACCTCGACAGTTTTCAATTCGAATTGACGAAGCGCGTGTTGTGTGACGAATCAGAGTGTTCCTCGTGTGAGTTCTTTTTGAACTGCGGCGGCTATTTCAAGTGGCCCGATCCTGACTATTCCTGCGTTGGAGTAAAACGAGTGTTTCAGCGGATGCGCGACGCCGCGCTGGAACTTCACGACGACCTTTCCCTCTACCCTACTGCCCACACGGAGTCGGCAACATGATGAGTAATCAACTGTCACTCATCCTGTTGCCGACTAACAAATGCAATGTGGCGTGTGAGTACTGCTTTGAAGAGAAGACTGCCGACTTCATGACTCACGATCAGCTTGCGCTGACCGTCGAGAAGCTGTTGGACCACATGGAACACCAGCACATTCCCGAGCTGATCATCTACTGGCAGGGCGGGGAAGTGATGATCATGCAGCCCGAATGGTTTGAACGCGCGCACGAGTTGATTTCCGCTGCCGCAAGCCGCAGAGGAAAGAAGATTGGTCACAGCTTGCAGTCAAACATGATTGGCTACAGTGCGAAGTGGAATGGCGTCATCAGGGAGATGTTTGGCAACAGCGTCGGCACGTCGATGGACTTTCCGAACCTGTATCGCAAAGCGCGCGGCCACACGGCGGATGACTACACGCGCATCTGGGCCCGCAACATCAAACTCGCTCGCGAGGCCGGGATCAGTGTCGGCGTTATCTCGATTCCCAACCGGGAAACGCTGAGACTCGGAGGCGAAGCGTTTTATTCATACTTCGTTGACGAACTCGGCATCACTGATTTTCAAGTCAACACTTCGTTCTCCGGCGGCGAAATCAACGACGCCAAGACCGAAAGTATTCTCGACATGCCCGCCCTGGCCCGGTTCTTCGTTGAGCTTGCCGATGTTTGGTTCGAACGCGGTTATTCGGCCGGAGTCAAACTTGGACCAATCGACGAGCTGCTCCATCACTTTATGGGAAGAGTCGCGCGTCTGCCGTGTATCTGGCAACAAAACTGCGCCGACGATTTCGTGAGCATCGACGCGCGCGGGCACGTGGCGCAGTGTGATTGTTGGGTTACGAGTTATCCCGAATATCGCTTCGGCAATGTGTTTGGCGCCCAGAGTTTTTCGCAATTGATGAAAGAGAGTAAAGCGCGTCGTCGTTTTGTCAGCCGGCCTGAAGCGATGATCGAGCACGAGACGTGTGCCGGTTGCGATTACCTGTCGATCTGCCACGGTGGTTGCCCGGTGCGGGCTTATTCGATCACGGGTGAGTTCTTAGTAAAGGACCCTTATTGTGAAGTTTATAAAGCGTTGTTCTCCCGGATGGAAACGATTGCAGCGAAACTGTCGCGTGCGCGGTTCGCTCGCAGTCTGCCCGTTTTACCAATCCGCGGTGATGTTGTTAATCGAGGCACCTCGCTATGAAACCTACTGAAGCCATGGAAAACGAAACTGATCAAGACGCTGAATACGCCAAGCCGGTGGATGAAACTCCACCGCGGCCTTTCTCCTCACTGGTCGTCGTTGATTTTCACGCGATGTCAGACAAAGGACACGTGCGCACGCAAAACGAGGATCACTTCCTGGTCCTTCGCGGCGGACGTGCGATCGAAACCGTCATGAGCAATCTGGGCGACAGCCAGCCGGGAGATCTGTTTGAAGAAACGGCTTTCGGAATGGTCGTTGCCGACGGTGTCGGTGGAGAGGTTGCGGGAGAGGTCGCGAGTCGACAGGCAATTTATACGTTGCTGAGTCTTGCTCTGCATACGCCTGACTGGAATTTCCGCTGGGGACCGCGAGAACGAAACACTGTGATGTGGCGCATGAAAGATCGATTTCGTCGTGTGAATGCGGCGTTGCTGCGCGACTCCGCGTCGAATACAAGTCTCGGCGGTATGTGTACCACGATGACAGCGGCGATTTCGCATGGCGACGATCTGATCGTCGGCCACATCGGCGATTCTCGTGCATATCTTTTGCACGAGGGCAAGCTCGTTCGCTTAACGCGCGATCATACGCTCGGTGCGCGACTGGTTGAGGACGGAACGCATAGTCCGAACGATCGTCTGGTGCAGGAGTTACGAAACGTTCTGATGCAGGCGTTGGGATCGAGAGAAACGGAGTGTGTGCCTGACGTTCATGACTACCTGCTCGAGGACGGTGATCAAGTTTTGCTGTGCACGGATGGTCTCAGCGACATGGTCGAAGACAGGTTGATCGAAACTGTCCTGAACGAGGCCGCTTCGGCGAAAGCAGCATGCCGCAGCCTTGTCGATCTCGCGCTGAGCAATGGCGGCCGCGACAACGTGACGGCGATCGTGGCGCGCTATTCGATTCCGAGTCGGGAATGATGTTTCTGCTGGCGCGGTAGTTCCAGCGCCAGGTGCTCAAGGGGCGGTGCCTGGCGCTGGAATAAATGCCTCGTCATGTGCGTATATACTGCGGGTCGATCGACTGTTAACGTTCGAAGCGAGGATCCGCAATGAAATTCGCCAGGCTCGTTTTCCTGATCGCGGGCATCTACGGACTGATCGTCGTTTTGCCCCTCTATTTTCTGGAAGAAAAAACCGGCCACGACTATCCACCGCCAATCACGCATCCCGAGTATTACTACGGCTTCGTTGGTGTGACCGCCGCCTGGCAGGTCCTCTACCTCCTCGTCTCGACAAATCCGGTTCGCTATCGCCCGGTCATGATTCC
>JAICGQ010000059.1 GCA_025923035.1 Pyrinomonadaceae bacterium
CGATCTGTGCTTCCAGCGGCGAGCGCACCCAGTGTTTCATGGCGCCGGCTTTCGGATCGCGGTTTTCCCAGTCTTCACGCCAGATCGCCATCGTCGTCCGCGCACCTTCTTCCGCGAGGTACAACGCGGCTTCGGCGGCGCTGTTGCCTCCACCGACCACGAGCGCTTCGCGACGAACATAAGGATACGGATCGACGAAACGATGGTGCACCTTCGGCAAGTCTTCACCCGGCACGTTCAATCGTCGCGGGTTGTCCATCGCGCCGATCGCAAACAGCACGCGTCGCGAGCGATACTCATCGCAATCAGTGCGAACTACAAATCCGTTTTCTGCGTCGCCCGCTACCGAAAGCACTCTCTCGCCCGTATTGATCCTGAGATCGTGATCGAGAACGAAGTGAACGTAATGCGACAGCAACTCCTCGCGCGACGGTTTCTCGCGCACCGGCTTCAGCGTGCCTTCGTACATCTCCACTTCGTTCGGAGTCGAAAACATCGTCCGGCCCAGCGGGTACTGACGAATCGTGTTCGCGATCGTGCCCTTTTCGATGACGAGGTAGTTCAGACCTTCGCGCGCAGCAATCTCCGCCGCCGAAAGGCCCGCTGGTCCAGCACCAATAATGATCAGGTCGAACTGCTCCATCGTCAGAAAACTACTTCGCCTTTCGCGACCAGCACCGATGGTCCACCAACTTTCACTTCCTCGACCGCCTGCGGTCCGCCCTTGACATTGAGATTGATGCGACTCGGCCGGTGAATGAAGTCGCCTTGTTCGATCACGAACTGGTAGCGTCCGTCCTGCGGTTCCAACGACAACGCGCCGTGGTGAATCAGGTATGCGCCCAGCGCGCCACACGCGCTGCCGGTCGCTGGATCCTCGGGGATGTTGTCAGCGGGCGCAAAAAAACGTGCATGCGCGCGCGAGGCGCCGATCTCGATCGTTTCACGTGTGAATGCATGACAGCCGGTTGCGCCTCGGCGCGTGTAGATCTCCGCGAGCAGCGAGGCATTTACGCGACACGATCGCAAATCCGCCAATGAGCGAATCGGCACGGCCAGGCACGAGAGTCCGGTCGTGATGACTTGAATCGGCAAACTCTCGTCGAGATCTTCACGCGCGAGTCCTAAAGCGCGGGCGATCTCCGCCTGATCGTGTCCGTCGTCGACCTCATCAAGTATTTCGAACTTGCCCTGCGTCATCACGACCTGCACCGGCTGACCGTCTTTAAATTCAATGTCGACCGGCAACACTCCGATTCCGACCTCATGATGAATCCGCTGCCAACCAGTGCCACCTTCCGGCAACGGAACGACGCCTTCGCGCGCCAGAGCGTTCCACGTTCCGACGACCGGATGGCCCGCGAACGGGATCTCGCGCGTCGGCGTGAAGATGCGCAGTCGACGCCGCACCTCAGGCTTTTCGGAGTTGAGCACGAAAACGGTCTCGGAGAGGTTCATCTCCCGAGCAATCTTCAGCATCACTTCATCGCCGATGCCCTCAGCCTCCGGAAACACAGCGAGCGGATTACCCGAAAACGCCTCGCCGGTGAACACGTCGAGTTGTAGAAAACGATGTTGTGTCATGGTGTAGGTAGTTTTTAGCAGGGAACGAAGAACTTGGAAAGGAGACGATGACCAGCGGTGGCCGGCGGGCCGTCAGCACCTGTTCTCAGCCAGCTTTTGTGGATAAACGAAGGCGGTAAAGACGAGCAGACCGAGACCGATGACGAGAGGGATGAACGCGACAAACAGGAGGTCGTGTCGCCACAAGCCAACGGCTCCAACTACTGCCGTGACGATGTAACTGATTGAGATCCAGCGAGCCAGGTTGTTTGCCAGATCCTGAAACGCAATCGCGAGCAGTCCCATTGTGACAAAGCTCATGGCCCATTTCAGAAGTGCCGCATCATTAACGCTGTTGACGTCGATCTGTTGCGGGTTGCACGTCAAACAGTCAAGCACCTTCAGCATTTGAATGTTTTCACGAACATCGAAAGCCGCCGCCATCAGTCCGGTTATCACCGCTAACAGCCCGAGATAACGCGCCCAGGGACAGTTTCGTCGGGCCAGCAGCAAACTGATGGTGACAAAAAGCAAGCCGTAACATGCAATAAAGAGGTAGTCGATTAAGATTAACTTCCGCATGACGGGAAGGTTCACCGACGGTTCCGGGCCAAGAATCTGCGCCACGGCAGAGGAATCGGACACGAACTGGAGAGCCATTCCCCTGTTCTGGAAACCACCAGGAAGATCTTTAGGCGGCGGTTGAAATTGAAGGTTGACGACGACGTTCCAGATCACGATTGCGATGACGAGAAACGCGAGTATGCCGACAACACGGACGCGGAGCGTGCCCTCAATCTTACTCATGTCCGCCCTCCTCATGCTTCCGACCTTCCCCACATACTCTGAAGCCAGCTTGTCGCCATGGACCACCGGGAGAGTATTTTGCCGGCCCAACCCCACCCGAGCAGTTCGCCTAAACCAAGCATTGCGAGAAAGGCAATGGCCAACCCGAGAATCAGTACCAACCCGCGTAACCATCTGCCTCGGCGCCGGATGTGGTCTCCAAGCAACAACACGATAACGTTCACAGCCAGGGTTACGCCGAGAGCTTTCCAGCCAAACGAGGAGATTTCTTTATCGCCAAAAAGAATCGAACCGATAATGAGAAGTATCTCGAACGCGTATAGCAGCTTGAGCCAGTGGAAGAAGAATCGATTGAGCAAGCTGCCGGGGACGGCGACCTCCACCAGGCCCCAGAAAAACTGTCCGAGCCGAGCGATCCACGCCAGTCGTTTTCCCTCCAACTGGTGCTGGTTTGCGATGTCCTCAAACATCTTGCCTATCACTTGGGTAGAACGAGCAATCGAGCGCAGCGTGAGTTTGGCATCGAGGTCGCGGTTCACTTCATACGACGACTTGATAAATGCCAGCAGCTGTTCATTGTCTAAACCGGCCCTGATGACTGAGGTCAGACGTCTTTTCAGAGTGTCGTCTCTTAGCGGGCTAATGACTCGAGCGACGGCCTCTTTCACCGAGAAACCGGAACTGATCTTTACCAGCGCCTCCGTGATCAGCAGATGCAACGCCGCTCGACTCTCCTCGCTCAGTTCTTCGATCAGAATCGCGCTATGCGCTTCGCTTATCAGTTGCGCCCGCACCGGGCTGTCGACCTGATCGGGCAGCATCGCGGTGATCAGTCGTTCCGCGCCGTCGAGCCTGCCCCAAAGAATGTCATTTTGCCGCCACACCTGGTCCAGAAATGCGCCGAAGTGAAAAAGCGCGTTTCCTGCGAGTTTTTGCCGTCCATTCGTTTTTTGGCGTTCCTCTCTTTCATCAATGAGGCTGGTCGCGTCTTCCGGACTGATTCGCAGGACTTCGACGACATCAGCCTCGCCCACTTCCGTGCCGAAAAGAATGGGGAACCTGATCTGATCGAAATCGTCAAACCGGCTGAAGTACGGCCAAAGGTAAGTTCGGATCTGTTCAAGGAGTAAAGGGTTCAGGTTTGGACGCGGACAGTGCTCAGAAGGCGAGGGAAAATCTTCGTTCGGATTCAGCAACCCCCGGCCGCGCTCCCAAACTTTCTTGGTAACGTACTCGCGGAGCACCGACCTCAGCGCAGCGCCCGCTTCGATAAACTGCACTCCCAGTGGCGTGGGGATCCACGTACCGTCTCCGTCTGCAGATTTGAACAGAAGGTCAGTTGCCCGTTTGGTTAACTCGGCTTCGTTTCGTTGTGAGAAGTCACTCTGGGTTGTTACTGCGGGTTGTCCATCACGCTGGGTGGTTGCGGGTCGTTCGGGCAGGCCGAGCAGGTAATCGATGGCCGCGGGATCGAGTTTGATCTTGCTGATTATGTCGACGAATTCTCGGTGGTCAGACGATGCGTTAACGTCAGGTTTCGACTGAATACGACGGCCGCCAATTCTCACCGTCTTGTACATTTCGCGAAGTTCGCACTTCAAGTAGGAGACGATTTCGTGAAACTGCTTTCGCGCTTCGAGTGAGAGTTCGCTATAACCGACTCCAGCCCGATCAAGGCGCTCAACAATCGCCTTTTCCTCTTTTGAAAGTTTGCTGGTGTCGAGGCCATTACCTTCAGCCTTCACCGGAATCCGGACCAGGCGATAAAGCTGATCGATCTTGCCGCGAATGAATGTGATTCGACGCAGCCAGTACTTGAAATCGAAATCGATCAGGAAATGGTTCGCAGTTCGCGGAAGTTTCGTCTCTTGCTCAGTACTGTCTGGTGGGTTCTCGACCGGTCGCGTCTCGTGATAATCCGGATATTGCACCTGCCGCCACGCCTGAATGAGATGGCGCACGGCGGCAAACTGCGCTGATTCCATATTCAAATTAAGACTACGTCCGATCAGCTTCGCTAACTCGTCGGTAGTGGACGAAATACGCAAACGCCGGTAGGGAAGGTAATAGATACCGTATTGCGACACCGTTTGCGCGAGATCCATGTTCTCCCACTGACCCGGTATCAATTTTGGCCGTTGCCACTGTGAGTCGCCGCTGTAACGGTCGTGCCACTCGTCTAAGTCTTGCTCGATGGCGCTAGTAATTCGATTGACACGCCTGATCAATTCGTTTCGCGCTATCAGGCGTTGTAGATCTTCGCGAATCGTCTCGTAGGTAGGCAGATCGAGCAGCGCGGCCTTGACGTTTTCAAGTGCCTGATACCTCTCCGTTCGGAGCGGTTCATCTTCGGGGTGTTCCGGCGAGGGCTCGACATAGATCAGCTTTCGGTCAACCGCCACCGCTGCGTCGCGACGACTTAACGTCTCCGTCGCAAACGTGAATGGTTTGTTGTCCAGCGCTCCACCGTCGTGATAGGAACGCGCGTTGAAGTCGATCGGCTTGCGTGAAAGCGGGTCGGCGTTGGCCTTGAAGAAACGTTTCCAGCCCTCATCGTTGTCGGCACGAAACTTCTTGTTGTATTCGGGAAAACGATCGAGGACTTCGTCGATATCGCAAAACCGCATCGGCTCGAATGCGAACGGAAAGGACGACGTGCAGCGGGCGGCAAACGCAAGAAACGGATCGTTGTTAGCGAGAAAGTCGTTGCGGTTGTGTTCTACTCCTGTGCCTTGCGGAGTTTCATACTTGAAATGAAACACGTTGCGATGTCGCCGTTCGTAAACGACTGTGTCAGCGAGACGCAACGGCAGAAGCAGTCCTTCGATGTCGGTGGTGGTGATGAACAAATCCAGCTCATCAACGTGCGGTGAATCGAACTCCGGTGAACTCTCTCGGGTTTTCTCCATCCCCTGGAACGCCTTGAGCAGCTTCAAGTACATGCGCCGGCTGTTTAGCAACGACTGTGGCGGGTTTTGATTCGTGAGGTGCAGACCAGCGACCGATTTATTGTCGTTGATGAGGAGTGCGATATCGCCTTCAGTTACCCAAAGCTTCTTTAGTTCATCGAGATTCTGATCGTTGGCCAACGCCTTGGCAAGGTAGATGGCGTTGATACCGCCAGCGGAAGTGCCGGAAAGAATATCGACCACGAACCGCGTATTCACTTCGTTTTCGGTAAGACGCTTTTCGACGATGTCGTTATTTGCAGGCGGCTTACCGTCGACGAACGACTCGCGATATTCCTTCAGCAACCGCGGATCGGAAAGTAAACAACTCAATCGCCGGTACACGCGTTCAGTACCTTTCAATTGTTCGGCAGCGACTGGAGCACGATTGCCGTTACCATCATCGCGCGACGCGGAAGTCGAACGCACCATCCGGAGGAGTTCCTGGGCCACGCCGTTGATGTAAATCGCCAGCGAAACGCCTCCGTACATTACGACGGCAAAGCGCACTTCCTGCGTGTAGTCGGCGTGAGGGGAAGTAGTTTTCATGGCGTCGCCTTTACTGTGGAGCAGGAGTATTAGGGGCTCCAGATTGTCCGAGATTGTCCTGTTGTCCGGCTAGTTTCAGAGTTCGCATTAGTTTTCCGATGTCGAAGCGAGTACCAAAGATGAAACGCACATCGTCAGGGCCTTTGCCGAAGTTTCCGTCAAAGCCGATGATGAATGGTGTTTCGGGAATCTTGAGGCGGCCGAGGGCCTCAACACGCCAGGGACGTTCCCGCACTTTTATCTCTTCACCGGCGGCGTTCTTCTGACCGGTCGGAACCAGGATTTCAAAGTTTTCCCAGCGTCCGGCGGAAATGGTGAGCCAGCTAATCATCTCCGGCGCAATGTTCGGATTGGCTTCGTAACGCGGCCTGCCGAACTGATTACTTAAATAGTTTCCATAGCCATCTCTTTTTCGTCTCGCATGGAGGCGGGAGTGGCCCATCATCAGGCCGAAGGAATAGAAGTTGAAAACGTCGTCGCCGCCGAACTGTTGTCCTTCAGACGTTTCTCGGTCGCCAGTGATGGTCATGATGCCGCCCTTCGCCAGCGGAGCGATGAACAAGGCATTCTTTTCCCACCGCGAGGTGCGATTCTGGCGCACGACACGGCGAAACCAGGTGGTGAAATCCCAGTACATCGGCAGATAGATGCCGGCTTGCATCAACGCGGCTTTTTTCGAGGTAATGAATCCCTCACAGTCTGGCGTATTGCAGGGTTCGGGTGCTTCACCGCCGCCGTCTCCATTCTCGGCTGTTTCGGCAGTGGCGACGGGGATTGATGTCAGCCGCGCGTTAAAGAAGGTGTTGAAGTCCTTGAAGATTCCAAGAAAGGGACGAGCGACGTAGTTCTTATCGATCGTGAAGTCGAGGAACATGTCCGACTTCGAAAAATCGTCACGCTCTTTGGAAAAGATCATGCCGCCCGTGAAATAACCACGGACACGACCCCAGTCATATTCCACGGCTTCCTGTGCTGCCGGAGTGGAGTCGGCGGGTTTCAGTTGCGCCTCGGCGGGCACGGATAACTCAACACTCTCCTTCTCATCAAGCGATGAGACAACGACTTTGTTTTCTCCTTCTCCGACTTTGACGCTGAGTGACCAATCGTGAATCGTGGCGTCAAGATTAGAAAAGGTGCGACGATCCACCTCTTTGTCGTCGTCGTCCTTGTCCGTGTCATTAAGAGCGACCACTTTCACTTTGAAGCCACCGAGATCTTGAATGTGCACCTTTAAGTGGCCCTGGCCGTTTACACGAGTAACGGCGGCGGAAAGATGGCCTTCTTCAGACGCTTTGAAATCGTTTGCAGAGAACGCCTCCGGCGGTTCCGCTGGAGGGTTCTCAATCGTCCATGGTCCGAGTTCGACGGCTTCAGCCGCTTCTTTCTTGTGGTTGCTCTTGACCTTGATTTTGTACTCTCCGGTTTTTAGCGGAATGGTTTCGACGAAAGAGGTCTCTTCTCGATCGAGTTTTTTGGTCCGCTTCACCACCTCTTCGTCCGCCCCATTAGTGACCGTGACCGTGAACGGTCCTTTCAAATCACCGACGTCCACCTCCAACTTGGCTTCCGTGTCATCGTGAATTCCGAGTACGGCGAGGCGTCCCGAGTCGGATCGGACTGTCGGATCTTCGCTGGATTCTGATTGCTCGTCCTCCGGAGGTTTCTCTTGCTGTGCTTCATCATCTTTAGGCGGGGTGCGTGGTTTGGTCGGACGTTTAACGGCGGGCGGCTTCTTGTCACCTCCGTCTCCAGGTGCATCGCCATTCTCAGCCGGTTTGCCAGGCTTATCTTCAGCCATGCCCGCCGGCCTGATTCCAACCCACTTCAGCGCCGCTCTCTCGTCTGGATTATCAGAATCCATGACGTCGATGATGTTGTTTCCCTCTTTCAGTGCGACCTTGACCGTGTACTTCGTTTCACCGGGGCTCAACGGGAAGACGATTCTTCCGAAACGATCGCTATTGACCTGGTTAACAGGGTCGCTGCCATTAGAAACCGAGATAAGTAGTGGTCCTTTGAATGTCAGGGCGGTCTGAATCTGGAGAATGCCCTCCAATGCTGCTGTCAGCCCACTAATCTTTAGCTTGCCGGAACGCGATGTGCTGACGCCTTCGGGTTGTTTCGCCATAGTTGCGCGAGGTTTTTTAGGCTTGCCTGATTTTTGTCCATAACCCTGTGAGACTGGGCCGAGTATCAGCAGCAGGCAAAGCGTGCCGATCATGAGGGAGCGCATGAACTTTTCCTCCGACTTTGGTAGTTGATTTCCGGGAACCGCTAAAACTTAAATGACTAAAACGAGAAAAACATTTCAGTGGCGCTGGAAAAGACTGCAAGAACTAAGAGCCACAGTGAAACTGGCCCGGCAGTAGGAAGACTGAGTGATGCTGTGAAAGACGGCGGCACAATACGCGTGGCGACAGTGCTTGTCAATGTGTTCTTTGTGAAATGTGAGAAACGTTTCGCGGCCCGTTTGCCATAATACTTTGGAGGAATTATTGAAGTATGAACAGAGATAGCATATTGTAAGCGCCGCTCAATTTGCTTCAGACAGAAGTCCTCGAACCATCGAACGCCAAGTGGTGCCCCAACCCAAGAGCCACCGAAATGTTAACCCAGCATTAGCAAACGAAAAGGAGAGTTTATGGGAAAGTGTAAAGAATTCTCGGTCAATCTCGCCGTCCTTGCCCCCAGCAACAAGCGACAGTTCTCATTTGGCATGATGCGAGGCTGCATCGACGACAATACGCCACTCTACGCCATGATCTTTGTGCTGCGCGATTTGATCAATGGCGAGTTCCAGGACCGCGTGAAGGTGAAGGTTACGATCGGTCCAACTTTCAACGACAAGGCCGAAGCGCTGATGAAACGCGGCCTCAACGCTGCTCAGCTCGACTTCCTGCAAGGCCCGCTGACGAGCCGAGCCAATAAGTTGCCGCCCAGCGCCGGTAAAGAGATTACGGACGCCAAGATGGACAAAATGGGTCACGAGATGTTGGATACAAAATGACTTCACCGGGAACAGAGGCGCAAGTCCATATCTCGCGGTGGCGAATTCATTTTGGCTTTCGACGTTCCTGGTTAGCCATGTGTTGTGGGCTGATGCTCGCTGCGACCTGTTTCGCGGCGAGCGATAGCTCTGCAAACACGCCCTGCCGTGACTCAGTCGATTCGTACGTCGGCTATAAGCTCACCGACGTGCGAATCGTGACGCCTTTGGCGATCAAAACGCCTCTGAGTTTCCTCTTTGGTTCGCAGAAGAAGTTCAACGACGAGTTTGATGCGTTGCTCACCCAAATGCCGTTAAAAAAGGGCGACGCTTTCGATCGCGAAGCTCATAACGCGAACATGGAAGTTTTGTTCAATCAGTTCGATGAGACGGTTGTCGATCCCGGTGAACGCATCCGCTTCGCCTTCCGAACTTTTCGCTTCGACGAGTGTAACGACGCTGCTCGCACGGTGCGGCTTACTTACCTGATCTACAGTTCGGAATTCCTTTACCATGCCTCACGCATTTTTGAGAAACCAAATAATCGGTTCACGCGTTCGGCCGCGCCGGGCAAGTTCAATAGTCCGGGTTCGCTCGCTAACTCGAACGGTAAACTGTTGCCCCAACCACTTGTCGGTTACGACCGCGCGCGCGAGGTGTTTGCCGGCGGGAAAGCGGATTTCCAGACTGAAAACGGCATCATCGATCAGATGTCGTTGAATGGAACGGCATCAGCGAATAGCGCCGACGCCGACTTCAACCTCGCCGGCTCCCGCGAGTTCAGGCGTAGCTTCCTGAGTCACGTGGACTGGCGCATGGGCTACAACTATTTCAATCTGCCGTCCGATCCCAACACAGTCAAAGCCGGTACCGGTCTGGCCCAGGTTTTCGGCGCCAGCAAGCCATTGGGACGTAACGGCCTGACGTTTCGTTTCGGCGCTTCGGTCGAAGGGGGCAACAGGCAGAGTGATCTACCGGTATCGATACTCGATCCGAACCTGGTTCAACAGTTGGGATACGGAGCACTCAAGGCTTATCTAGGCGCCACCGCAAATCGCGGGCGACGATCGTGGACTGCCTCGTACGGCGTGCAACTCAGCAGCGACGGTGAGGATCCCAATCTCAGCTACACGAAACACCTGTTCGACGCCGGTTATCGCCTGCGCTATCTCTGGCGCGAACATTCTCCGTTTCGTATGGAGGCGCAGTTCTCGGCCGGCATAATCCAGGCACGAGGAACCAACCCTGTTCCCGTCGCGGAACGTTTTTTCGGCGGCAATAAGATCCGTCCGTTTATTGACGGCGACGATTGGATCATAAATAGCGCTCCGTTCATTCGTAGTTTTCCGCAAACGAGCCTGAACCTGGTGGGCGTGAATGCTCCCTTTGGCGGCGAGCATTTTTTCTCCGCCAACCTGACACTGTCGCAGCCCTTCTGGAACATTCCGGCCGTCCCCAGGGCAATCTCGCAGGAACAGTTCGTCAGGGATGCCATCGGCGGCGCACTTCGTACCGCCCGAACCGCTACAGTCAAGAGCTATTTAGACGAGAACCCCGAGTATCTCGGCATCCGAAAGGTGTTCCTCGGTGATGAGGCCGTGGCGGCGCCCGCAAACAATCAGCTTAGCGGAAATCTGATCGAGCTCGCGCAGGCGGTTGATGACGTGGACGCTCAACTTACAACGCTGAATGATCAGCACGGCACGCCGGCCGAAGTGTTGACCGCGATTGAGCGAATCGGCGACGAGCCCGTTACCGGATCTGATCTGCTTCAGGAATCGAAGGACGCCATTGAAGGCGCCCGAACTAATCCGGGCTCGTTCAAGGCTGCAGTCAGGGGCCTGTTCGTCGGATTCACGCGCAGGAAAGCCCTGATCCCGCGATTGGCAACTGGTTTGGACCAGGTTGTAGAAGCGTTGCGGCGTGCCCAAATGGCAGCCGCCGCCGACACGTTGAGCAAGACGGTGATCACCTTGAGGAATCTCAACGAATCGCTGAAGCCGCAGGCTGAAAAGCTAATCGAGATCAGTGAAATAAAAATGGAGCGGTTTAGACCCGTCATGTCCGTCGTTAAAAACAAGGAATCGGCTGACGACGTAGACGAAGTGGTCAAAAAGATCGGGAGCATCGTCGGCGGTATGAAGACGCGGGCGAATACAATGTCCGGTGTTGGCAGGGCTTCGTTGCTTCGACCCGTGGACATCAAGCTGCCGAAGAAGTTGGCCGTGAAACTTCGCGACCAGAAAGATAGTGTCTCCAAGTTCCTCAATGCCCAGTTCAGTGCTGAAACGCGCGAGCTTCTGAAAGCTTACAAAGAGACAGCGGAGCCGTCTGATCAGCTAGTCAGCGCACTCATTAGCGAATTGAATCGTTTGCTTTCGGGTCCGAACCTTTTCACCGACGATCGCTTCGAAGACGTGGAACTGAGTGAGGAGACCGAGGAACTGGCCGGTGCTAATCTGGACGGCGCGGCGCTGCTCGCACTTAATCGATCGCTGCTGGCGGAATCGTTTCCGGGAGAGATATCGAGGAGCGACGTCGATGAATTGCTGGACCCGCTCGACGGATTACTCAAGGATGCGAACCTGGCATTAACCGACCTCGAGGATTTCGAGTCGAGTAGCGGTGACGTTGTGCATGGCGCAGTCCACCAACTGGCTGTGGGGTTCACCGATCTGTCTCTCCCGGTTACAACCCTCATCGACAATCAAATCAACAAACTTCAACCGCCACTCGCCGCTGCGGGACTGGCCACGGAAGCAAACGCTTTGGTCGCCGAAGGCGCTAAATTGAATGCACTGGGAAAACAAGCCCAACAGCTCTTTAACAAGATTCAGTTCCCCGAAATCGAGCAACAAGCCGATCGTGACATCGCCTTCGCTGCCAGGTCGCTTGACGTGGTCTTCCGCGAACTCAATCTGATCGAGATCGCGCCGGTCGTAACGTTCGACGCCGCGCGCATCGGCCCGGCGACGTCGCCGGGGTTTGGCAAAACCCATTACGGGTTGGGTGCCGGTGTGCGCTTCAGCCTCGTTACGCTCGACTTCACTGCCGGTTATTCTTTCAACCTCAATCGCCAACCTACAGAACCTCGAGGCGCGGTGTTGTTGTCGATGACGATTAGCGATCTATTCCGGTAGTAGTACATAATCTCTCCCCTTGAATCTAAACCCGGAACAACTTCGCGGCATACTTCTGCCACTCACGACGGTTTTCACGGCCAGCGATGAGATCGACAGTGCGAAGCTGCGCGAGAACATCGCCGCGTGGAACAAGACCGGCATCCGCGGTTACGTGATGCTCGGCTCGACTGGCGAGCGCGTCCATCTCGACGAGCGTGAGTATCTTCAAGTGATCGAGACGTCGCGCGCTGTGGTCTCGTCAGACTTCGCGTTCATCGTCGGCGCCGGACAACAGAGCACGACGGGGACGATCAACGAGATCCGTAAAGCGACGCAAGCAGGTGCTGACGCCGTGCTCGTGATCACGCCGCATTACTATCGTTCCGCAATCAACCAGGACACGCTCATTCGTTACTACACCGCCGTGGCTGATGCCTCGCCCGTGCCGGTGCTTCTCTACAGCATGCCGGCGCTGACCGGCGTCAAGATCGAACCGGAAACGATTGCGCGGCTCAGTGAACATCCGAACATCGCCGCAGTTAAAGATAGTTCCAACGACGTCGCCGGGTTTGCTGAAACGATGCGGTTGTGTCCCGACGATTTTGCGGTCATGACGGGAAACGGGACTGTGTTGCTCGACGCGCTGCGTGCCGGAGCGACCGGAGCCATTCTCGCGGTCGGCCTCGTTGTTCCCGAAGTCTGTGTAGAGATCTTTCGCGCGTTCAAAGCCGGAGACGCGGAGCAGGCAAGCATGCTGCAATCGAAACTAACTCCGCTGGCCGCCGCGGTCACGACGCGATTTGGCATCGGTGGTCTGAAGACGGCGCTGGATATGGCCGGTTATCATGGTGGTGCGGTACGTGCTCCATTACAGATGCCGGATGAAAGCGCCGGCCGTGAGATTTTGGACTTACTGCAACACGGATTAGAATGTTGCGCAGGAGTTGAACCGATTTGAGCACCGCCGAAGCCGCTTGTTATAGCACGCCTGAAGAATCAGGTCTGCGAGTCGAAACCCTTCCTTTCGACCGCATCCCGCATCAGTCGCGACTGTTTCTCGACTACCTGAAAGATCCGCTGTCGTTGCGGAAGTATTATCCCGGAGCCGTCCGGTTTCATCACGAGCTGCAACAGCGTGTGCCGGACGTGCTCGCAGCGCACCGGGTGGATCGCAACCAGGTCGCGGACGCGCTTGCCGCGATGAACCAGCGCTGGGGCGCGCCCGAGGAAACACTCAATAACATCAACTTGCTGCGTGACGCCGACGCAGTCGCCGTCGTTTCCGGTCAGCAGGCGGGACTGTTCACCGGTCCGCTCTACACGATCTACAAAGCCCTCTCGGCTGTGAAACTCGCAGGATGTTTGCGGCAACGCAACACGAAAGCGGTCCCGGTGTTCTGGATCGCCGCCGAAGACCACGACTTCATCGAAGTCGCCAAAGCCGAGATCATCGGACGCGACTGCCAGCTCAAACACGTCGACATTTCCACCGATCTGCATCGCGAAGGACAGCCCGTCGGACGCGTCGTGCTGGATGATTCGATCCAGGCAATCGTCGATCAGCTGTTCGAGTTGTTGCCGAATTCCGAATTTGCCGACGACATGAAGAAGCTGGTCCAACAGTCGTGGCAACCCGGACGCGGTTACGTCGACAGTTTTGCAACGATGATGACGGCGCTGCTCGGACGCTACGGATTAATCTTCCTCGATCCGCTCGATCCGGAGATGAAGAAACTCGCGGCGCCGCTTTACGCTGCGGCCGTTCGTCAGGCGCCCGAGATCGCAACCGCGGTAGAACAACGCAGCCGCGATCTGGAAAACGCCGGATATCACGCGCAAGTGCTCGCCACGGCGACTTCGTTTCCGCTGTTTATCCATGACGAAAACGGCGCGCGTCGCGCGCTGGTGCGAGTTGAAAACGGAAACTACCAGGCGAAAGATACGGCGCAACGGTATTCGATCGAAGATCTGGCCCAGTTGGCCCGGCACGAGCCGCAGCGTTTCAGTCCGAACGTCACGCTGCGAGCAGTGGTCCAGGATTACCTGCTGCCGACGATCGCTTACTACGGCGGCGCTGCGGAAATCGCTTACTTCGCACAGACCGCCGAGGTCTATCGCGTGCTCGAACGTCCGGCGACGCCGATTCTGCCGCGCTCGAGTCTAACGATGATCGAACGTCACACCGGCCGCGTGCTTGAACGCTACGGGCTGACGCTCGCCGACTTCTTCGAAGGTCTTGAACCCGTCACGAAGCGCGTGGTTGAAGAATATCTCGGCGCGAGCACTGCACGTTCGTTTGCCGCGGCGGAGCAAAACGTCAACCAGGAGCTCGATCGACTAAAGACCGAACTACACGCGATCGATCCGACGCTGGCCAATGCGCTCGAAACGGGCCGCAAGAAGATCCAGTATCAACTCGACGGCCTGCGCACGCGGTTCGTTCGCGCGCAGATGACGCGCGACGAAGCCGCCCACCGGCAACTGCAACGCGCCGCCGATCAGCTTTATCCCAACAAAGACCTGCAGGAGCGGCATATCAACGTTACCTCGCTGCTGGCGCGCCACGGCACCTACGTGATCGAGTGGATCTTCAACGCTATTAACTTAGGTTCTAATGATCATCAGGTAGTCTATCTTTGAGCTTAGTGCTTTGAGCTTTGTTCTCTGTTCGCTTGTTTCGAACTCGAGTTGAGTTTTACCGGTAAGCAGGCGAACAAAGTACAAAGAACAAAGTACAAAAAACCAAACGAATGTCTAAAATTCGCGTCCTCGCAGATCACGTCGCCAATCAGATTGCCGCGGGTGAAGTCGTCGAACGTCCGGCTTCCGTAGCCAAAGAGTTGGTCGAGAATTCGATCGACGCGGGCGCGACGCGCATCACGATCGAGATCGAAGCGGGCGGTCGTCGCTTACTGAAAATTTCCGACGACGGCGAAGGCATGGTGCGCGACGATGCGGTGCTCGCGTTTGAGCGGCATGCGACGTCGAAGATTCGCGTCTCGGAAGATCTCGCGGCGATCGGCACGCTTGGTTTTCGCGGTGAGGCGCTGGCGTCGATCGCGTCCGTGGCGAAGGTGGAGTTGACGACGAGCACCGAGGGTGCTGCGTCAGCGACACGCGTCACGATCGATGGTGGACGCATGCGCGACGTGAAAGATGCGGCGCATCCGCGTGGGACGACGATCGCCGTGCGCGATCTGTTCTTCAACGTTCCGGCGCGACGCAAGTTTTTGCGTTCGGAAGCGACCGAGACGTTTCATCTGACAAACCTCGTGACGCACTACGCGTTGGCCCATCCGGAGATCGCGTTCACGTTTGTAAACAACGGCAGGGAAGTGGTTCGCGCGGCGCCCGCGAAAGACTTGCGGGAGCGTGCTTATCAGATCTTTGGCGCTGACTTTCTCGAGAACCTCTTGGAAGTAAATGGCGGGCATGGGGAAGTTGCGCGAGTGACGGGTTTCGTTTCGGCGCCGCGCGATCGACGCACTTCGCGCGATTCGCAGTACTTGTTCGTTAACCGAAGGTTTGTGCGGGATCGGATGATTGGACGTTCGTTATCCGAGGGTTATCGTTCGATTCTGCCGCACGGCGTCTATCCGGCGGCATTGTTGTTCATCGAGACGCCGTTGGACGAGGTTGACGTGAATGTGCATCCGGCGAAGACGGAGGTGCGCTTTCGACGTCAGGCGGCTGTCGCCGACGCGGTGCGAGAAGCTGTCAAGAACGCGTTGGCAAGTGCGGCCTACGCGCCGTCGCCTCAGGAACAACGGGCGATGCCTGCGTATGTGAATATGCCTTACGTTCCGCCGCCGCCGCCTGAACCTCAAACGCGGATTGAATACCAGTATCAACCTCCATCAGGTGACGAGATCGCGCGTGATGTGGCTGCGATGCTCGAGCAAAAAGCATTCGTTCCATCAGCGGTCCCGCCGGTGCCTTCAGCAGAGAAGTTCACGCGCGAAGTAGAACCGGAAAAGCTGTCGTCTAACATCCGCCCATTGGGCCAACTCGACGAGAGCTTCATCATCGCCACCGACGAACAGGGCTTGCTGCTGATCGATCAGCACGTCGCACACGAGCGCGTTCTTTTCGACAAGTATCGTGCGCTCGAAGCTGCCCGCCAGACGGACTCGCAACAACTGCTCGTCCCCGAAACGTTTGACCTGACGCCGGCTCAGGCCGCAGTCTTCGACAACCTGGTGCCGGAACTCGAAAACTACGGCTTCGAACTCATGCGACTCTCCGGTCGCACGGTCGCGATCAACGCAACGCCGGCAGATCTTCCCGCCGGCGAAGCACGCAACATGCTCGCTGAATTGTTAGATACTGTTGACGCGGAAAAGAAAGACTCGGCGCGCGAGACACTGCGTGATGAAATCGCCGCGTCACTCGCGTGTCACGCAGCGATAAAAGTAAACATGCCGTTGGGGCAGGAAAAGATGCGCTGGCTCATTGATCGACTGCTGCAAACCTCCTCGCCAACAACATGCCCGCACGGCCGTCCCGTGATCCTGCGCTTAACCCGGCGCGACATTCTCAAGGGCTTCCACCGGATCTAACTCTTTACAACTCATCGAGTGTGTTGATGACGGCGTCGACGTCGGTCAGATCGGGCAGAAACTTGTCGGGCGAGTGCTGGCGGATCTCTTCGTTTGAGTAGAAACGCCCCGTACCGACGGCGACGGCGCGAGCGCCGAAATGGCGTGCGCAGTCGATATCGTTCGGCGTGTCGCCGATGACGATGAACTGTTCGGGCGCGAGGTCGAGTTGCAGGTGTTTGCGAATGCGGTCAGCCGCGAGAGCGGGAAGATCGCGACGGTTGTGTGACTCGTCACCAAACGCGCCCGGCAGGGTGAAGAACTGTTCGAGGCCGACGAGTTCCATCTTCAACTGGGCCATCGGTTCGATGTTGCCGGTCAGCAGCGCCGAG
>JAICGQ010000060.1 GCA_025923035.1 Pyrinomonadaceae bacterium
GAAGACGATCTCGCGATCGTTGTACTGACTAATCTGTCGGGTACTTTTCCGGAGGAGTTCGTCGACGAGATCGCAGGGATTTACAACCCCGAGATCGCCCTTTCGGATCCTGTGACTGCGTTACGAATGGAGTTGCGGAAGCGTGGCTATGAACAAGCCATTGAAGTTCTCAAGGAGTTGAAACAGAAGAATCCGGAGTTTCAACCCCTCGAAAACGATCTGAACGACTGGGCTTATCGAATGCTCAACGGCGGCGGCAAACCAAAGGAAGCACTCGAGATCTTCAAACTAAACGTTTTTCTCTATCCCGCCAGCGCTAACGTTTACGACAGCGTCGCGGAAGCCTACGAAGCAAACGGCAACCGCGAACTCGCTATCGTCAATTACAAACGCTCACTCGAGCTTGACCCGCAGAATACAAACGCCGCGCAGCAACTGAAGCGGCTGGGCCAGCCTTAGAAATTCAACTTCAGTCCAAACTGGAACTGACGCGGATCGAACGCTGCCGTGGGACGGCTGTAGTAACGACCGTTGCCGGCGCGCAGATTGAACGCGCGAACGTCGTCGATGAATGGCGACGCGGCCGCTTCGTTAAATCGATTGAACAGGTTGAAGCCTTCCGCGATTAGCTCCAGCCGCAAGTTCTCACCCAGCGGGACCAGTTTCGCGAGACGCAGGTCGAGCGAAACGTAACGATGCGTAAGACCGTAGTTGCGCGGCAAGCTTCCGGTTGAGAACTGACCGTTCGTGATCAGCGGTATGCATCCCGTCGTGCCCGCCACGCACAAAGTTCCGTCAGCAAGCACCGTTGGACGGTCTGTTTGGTTTGACTGGTCGTTGTTCGTGTCCTGATTGCTCAGGATGTTGAACGGACGCCCCGACGAGATCTCGAAGATCGGAGCAATCGTGAAGTTCGACAGGAAACGATGAAAGCCCGATCCCGTGGTCCAACTGCTCGGCGATCCAATCACGCCGCTGACCACAAACCGATGACGCTGATCGAAAAGCGAATCCGAACGCTCAGCGCGGAAGTTGCGGTTGTCCTGGGGCAGCAGCAACGTCTGGAGGTCGGATGAATCATCGATCGAATGCGACCACGTGTACGACGCGAGAAACTGGAAGTTGCTGGAGTAACGCTTCTTTAGATCCACATTAAACGCGTTGTAGTTGGAGTTGCCGTCAGATGTTTGTGCGTTGATCGAGCCGAACGGCGAAACGGTGCCAGGCGTCCGCAGCGTTCCCGCCAGTGCGGAATTGAGGACGGCCGGTGTTACCAAACCGCCCGATAGCGCCTGCGCCAGGAAGTAGTTCGGCGCGCTCGGACGGAAGAAGTTTGCGATACCGGCGTTCACAATGCGGCTGCCGAGATTCGTGATCGGCGCCGCAATCATGCCCGGAATGATGATCGCAAACGTTTGTCCCGCAGTCGGAAATGCCGGAGCGCCAACGGGCGTCGCCATCGTGAAACACTGAAGCGGCACGCCACCGGGACAGGCAGCACCACTCGTTGGAATCGAAAACGCGATTGCTTCCGTCGTGCTCACTGGGTTTCGTCCTGCCCAACGGACGAAGTTTTGAATCTGCAATTCCGTGCGCGGCGCGTTGATATCGAGCGGATGCGGCAAGTGACGCCCCTGGACGTGCAGGAAGCTGCCCGAGAGCGTCATGTCTTTCGTCAACTGACGCTCGACGGTCACGTTGCCCTGCAGTGCGTAGGCGTACTCAAAGTCCTTCTGCACGTGCAGCGTGAACGGCAGCACTGGACCAAAGCCCGGGAACGTTTGATCGTTGAAACGTTGACGGCCGAATTGATATTGCGCACCAGCTGCAACACCCGGCGTCACGACTCCTGCCGGACAAATCGGCGTGACTGGTCCACCTGGAGGACAAACTGTTCCCTGAAACACCTGCACCGCGTTGAGCAATGCGGTCTGTGCCGGACTGCCCGGCGTCAGGATGCCTTGCTGTTGTTGCACAGCATCGGCGATGTCCGAGTTGAATGCGATCGCCAGCAGCGGGTGATCGTAGAAGAGTCCGTATGCTGCGCGAACGGCCGTCTTGCCGTCGCCCCACGGATCCCAGGCAATCGCGAGACGCGGCGCCCAGTTGTTCTTGTCACGCGGGAATCCCTGTTGGATGCCCATCGCATCCTGCGCGGCGAGAACCTGCTCGGCCGAGAGCGTGATCCCCGAGAGCGGATCGCGCAATGGCAGCGTCGGAATCTGTTCCGTCTGTTCATAGTCGTAACGGATGCCGTACTTGATCGTCAGGTTACGACGAATGTTCCAGTCGTCCTGCGCAAAGAACGCCATCGGTCTGTTGCTAATGCTACTGATCGGATTCCCGAAGCCTTGAATAAAGTTGGCCGGGAACCCGAGGCCATACTGTTGCACGGGCGTGAAATCCGGAGCGCCAGCGAAGGCCGGGTTCAATGTCGCCGCGGAGAGTCCGCCGAAGTTGAATAGTCCCGCGAAGTTCAACTCGAAGATCGCTTCCGGAATGCGAACGAAGGCAATGTCGCCACCGAATTTGAAGTTGTGGCTTCCGCGAACGATGTTGATGTTGTCGGTAAATTCATAACGCGTTTCCGAACGCACCACCGGCGAGAAGAGTTCGCGGCCGATAAACGCAGTACCGGAAATATTGAAAGCGACCGCATCGCCGTTTTGCGATTTGAAAGTCGCGCGGCGCATGCCGAAGTTGAAGCGAGCTTCGTTCACGACGGTGGGTGAAAGTGTCGAAGTCAGCGTCGCGACTACGGGTACGTCGATTAGCGTTTGAATACCGGTGCGTGAAAAATCGTTCTGGCCAAGCGACTGGTTCTGCGATTCAACCTGAATACCGCTGATCTCGCTCGGGTTGTAGCCAAACCTTAACGTGAGCTGTTGGCTCGGCGTGATCATGTGATCGAGACGGAACGAGTTGAACGTCGTTCGGTCGGTAATGGGAAACACCCTTTGCAGACTGTTCAGCGGGCGGAAGGCGATGAACTCACCGTTGGCGTTCGTCGTGCCGCTTGGCACCGGCGCGCCGGAAAGAATGAAGCGTGGGCCAATCGCACCCGGCAGGATCGGACTGATCGCCGGACACAAGCTGCCGTCATTTGGCGACGTCAACGAATTGATTCCGGTCAAAGCGGTCGTGCCACCGCTCGAAGCAAAGAACGCATACGCGCGCGCGCCGCAGATACTCGTCGCATTTCCGCTCGCGACCAGCGTGTTGATAAAGGCCGCCTGCTGCGGCGTGATGTTCGTGAAAGTGCGTGCGATCGGATTGAGTCCGGGAATCACTGGAATCGTCGCCGACCCATTCAGACCTCGCGCCACGTCGCTGGTAAAGAAGCCCGACTCGTTTCGTCGTCGTTGTTCGAACGCGAAGAAGAAGAACGTGTGATCGGGATTGAACGGGCCGCCGATCGTGAAGCCATATTGCGTACGCGTGAACGGCGGATCTTCAATCGGCGCGAACGCGTTGCGTGCCTGAAAACTCCGGTGACGCAAAAACCCGAACACGTTGCCGTGAAGCTCTCTCGTGCCTGACTTCGTGACGACGTTCACGACGCCGCCGGCTGAACGGCCAAACTCCGCGGCAAACGAATTAGTTACGACCTGAAACTCCTGCACCGCTTCCTGACTGACCGTTGATTTCGATGCGTTCACTGAGTTGTCAGTGTTGTCCGCGCCGTCAACCTGCACGAGGTTCGAACGGCCGCGCTGGCCTCCGAAATTCAAACCCGTAGTGGGTGCTGGTCCAATCGGACGGCCATTATCGCGGCCGACCGTCGATGTCAGCGTCGTAAAATTGATGTAGTTGCGTTCGTTGATTGGAAGACTGTTGATCTGTTGCTGTTGGATCGTAGTGGCGACCGCAGTTTTGCTCGTTTCAACTATTTCGGAAGTAGCGTCAGAAATTACGACCGTTTCTGTGAGTTCGCCGGGTTGCAGCTCAGCGTTCACTTCGGCAGTCTGGCCGACGGTGACCGTGACAGCGGGCAGCACCAGTTTCTTGAAGCTCGCCGCTTCGACGGTTACTTCATAATCGCCGGGAGGCAGGTTGATCAGACGATAGAAACCGTCCTCGTTCGTGGTCGTAGTACGGGAAAAGTTTGTAGCCGGGTTACGAGCGGTGACTGTCGCGTTTGTGACCACGGCTTTCGTCGCGTCCCTGATAGTGCCTTGCAGGTCGGCGGCGTTCGATTGCGCCTGACCAAAAGCGACACTCGCAGCCGCGAGAGCGATCGCCAGCAGGGATGTAATTCGACATGATCTGACAAGCCATGACTTGAAGGATACAAACATCGCCGTATTCTCCTTAACTAGTTTTCGCGACTTCGAACTCGCGCAGTCACTAAAGACTTAGTTTACGTTCGCTTACCGTGGACGAGATTTGCATCGGAGATCCGTCTCCGATCACTACCGGCGCTTGGGAGTGAAACGTGCGCCGCTATCCAATGCGCTCCCTTGAGATTAGAAGCAGTGCAGAGAGAGACCAAACTGCCTAGCCTTTTTACTCCAAAAGACTATTGTGTGGCAAGAAGTTATGTGATTTTGACTGGGCCCGTGTGGAGCGGGCCAGACGGTTGCGAAAGCGTTCGCTGGCGCCGCAGATCGCGATGCACAACTCTGCGAGTCGAGGACTGAACGCCGCACGACGAATCAATCCGCAAATTCGTAGACGCGAGTCGAAAGCTCGGCGGTAATTTGCGGTGTAATCGGCCTCCAGATCGGACGCCGAATCGCGCCGGTGACGGAGCACTACTTGCGCTACAAGCTCGCCACTTTCAAACGCCATCAACATCCCGCTACCGGTGAAAGGATCGATAAACGCAGCGGAATCGCCGATCGCCAGCAAACCCGGTGCGGGACTCGGACGTTGGCGCCCAAAACGTTCCCACGACGCACTGAGCCACTCGGAACTCACCTCCGCAGTTTCGAGTGTCTCCGCGGCGCGGGGGTTATTCATCACACACCGCCGTAAAACGACGTTTGGGTCTGAATTACAACGCTTCACGTTTTCTGCCGCGATGATGAAACACAGATTGCTCGTACCGGATTCCACTGTGCTCAACCCGCCATAACCACCCGGATAAAAATAGATCTCGCACGCGCCCGCCGCGACTTTCGTTTGCTTCAAATGTGCTTTGAAGGCGACGAGAGTCGGACGTTTCGCATTCTCGTGCGCGAGCTTGCGCGAAAGGATGCGGGCGCGTCCCGTTGCATCTATCGTGATCGGCGCGCGGAAGTCGTGATGTTCTCCGTTGACCTTCACGCGCACGCCGGCCACTCGTTCGCGATCAACTAAGGGTTCAGTGATGCTGGCGTTTTCGTAAACGATAACGCCGTTCTCCTGTGCCGATCGCAACAGGACCTCGTCCATCAACGAGCGGCTCAAACCGTAAGCCGGGCGGTTGCCGGTAAACCATTTGCTCGGCACCGCGATGTGATGACCCTTACTCGAGTAGAAGACAGTTTCATCAATTAAGGCCGGAGCAGAAGCGACCATCGCGCCGGCGACACCAAGCTTCTCGAAATGCGCCTGGCATTCAGGTGAAATAAACTCGCCGCACAACTTCGCGCGCGGAAACTTCTTCTGCTCGACCAGCAACACACGCACACCGCCCCGCGCCAGATGAATCGCCGCACTTGCGCCGGCTGGTCCACCACCCGCGATGATCACGTCGTAGTTGTTCCTATGTGGTTTGAGCATGTAAAGCCAACCGGTAAGGAAAATGTCGACTCACAGAAACATCCCGCAATCCTGCCCGCTTCGCCAGGTCAAATAATTCTTCCGCTTTGAAACTTTTCAATATCGACAGCGCACCATCGTGTCGCAACAGCCGGTTCTTGAGAACTATCTTTCCAAGCGTTGTATAAAGCAGGTACGCAACCGGATGCCGATGAAGATCGATCACGATTATGCGCCGGCGTGCGACGCGACTCATCTCACGCAGAATCTGGACCACCTGCTCTTCAACGAAATGATGCGTGAACAGTGAACAGATCACGTAATCAAAATCCGCATCCGCAAACGGCAACGACAGGGCGTCGCCACGCACGGAAGTGATCTCCGGAAACTCGTGCGACTCTTCGAGGATCGCCGACGCGGATCGTTCATTCAACTCCAGTCCGACTGCACGCAACGTTCTTCCGGTCTCGCGCGCCCACGACGCGGCGACGCGGAGTAGCTCACCGGATCCGGCGCCGACATCAAGCACGGAGAAATGTTGCAATTGCGCGCCGGCGACATCTCTGAGCAACGTGCCCTTCAACGTGTGTGCATCGCCCATCCAGCGATTCACGAGTTGTAACTCGCCGATGCAGCCTTCGTACTCGGCTGCCGTGTAATTCCCCGTGTCGATGTGCTCGAGTTCGTAACTCCGTCGCTTGAACCTGTCAAACATTAATTGATCTTCTGCACCACCAGCGCACTGTTCTTCGATCCGAAACCGATGCAGTTACACAGTGCGACTCGCACACTCGCTTCGCGCGCTTCGTTGGGAACGTAATCGAGATCGCAAACCGGGTCCGGATCGTCGAGATTGATCGTCGGCGGGATCTTGTTCGTGTGCATCGCGCACAGCGCAGCACCGATGCCTGCGGCACCGCTCGCGCCCTGCGGATGTCCGATCTGCGATTTTGTCGCGGACATCGGTATCCGTTTGGCGTGTCCATCAAATGCGAGCTTCAACGCGCTGGTTTCAATTCGATCGTTCAGCAGTGTCGAGGTGCCGTGCAGGTTCACGTAATCGATGTCTTTTGGTTCGCATCCGGCATCCTCGAGCGCGAGACGCATTGCGCGCGCGGGTTCGTCACCATCTTCGGCGAGACGCACTCGATGATACGCATCGCACGTTGCGCCGTAACCGGTGATCTCGGCATAGATTTTCGCACCACGATTGGTTGCGTGTTTGAGTTCTTCGAGTACGTAGATCCACGCGCCTTCACCCAATACGATCCCGGAGCGACTAAGAGAGAACGGCCGCGACGCTCGATGCGGTTCGTCGTTCCAGTCGTTCGTCAGCACGGTCATGAGGTTGAAGCCGGCGAGAATACCGGGCGCGATCGGAGCATCAACGCCGCCTGAAAGCATCACGTCCTGCCTGCCAAGCGCGATGTGTTGCGCGGCGTACGCCATCGCGTCTGTCGAACTCGTGCAACCGGTCGAGACGATGTGCGATAGACCACGCAGGCCAAACGCCATCGAGAGCTCGCTCGACAGTCCACCGTGCGTCGACGCAGGAATCGTGTAAACGCTTGCTTTGTGAGTTGGACCAACGTACCAGTACTCGTACTGTTGTTCGGTAAAAGCGAGTCCGCCGCCGCCCGTTCCCAATTCGACGCCGATCGCACGACGCTCCTCCAGCGATAAGTCACTCGTAAACAACTGCGCGTCGTCGAGCGCTTCCCGCGCAGCAGCCAGCGCCAACGGCACCGTGCGCGGCACGTGTTTTCGATCTTTCGGATTTAGTTGTGCTTCCCAATCGAAGGACGGAACTTCAGCAGCAATCTGGACAGGGAAACTGGAAGGATCAAAGGCCGCGATGCGGCGGACTCCACTTTTACCAGCAAGGAGTCCGCTCCAAAACGCTTCGCGGCCGATTCCCAAAGGCGTGACACACCCCATGCCCGTGATGACTACCCGCCGGGGACGCGTCAACGCTCTCAGCATGAGGATTACACCAGATTAACTGTTCAGATCTTCTGCCCGCACTCGTTGCAGAATTTAGCTCCAGCGGGCACGTCCGACTGGCAGTTTGGACATTTCGCAGCTCCCTGCTTTGTGCCACATTCCGCACAGAACTTCACATTCGGTGCGTTACGATGGCCGCAGTTCGGGCAAGGAATACCGGCCGCTTCGTTGGCGGGGGCTGGTTGGGAGGCGCCACCGCCTTCTCTCGACTGTCTCATCGCGTCGGTCATCGCGCCGGCCATCGCATTTCCAATTGCGAAACCAGCACCGAGCCCTGCCCCTGTGCCGGCGCCGCCCGAAGTATTTTGCGCCGCATCACGCATTGCATCAGCAGCCTGGAACTGCGAGTAACGACCGACGTCGCCAATTACACCCATCGAAGTTCGCTTGTCCATCGCCGCTTCAACTTCCTGCGGCAACGAGATGTTCTCAACAAGGAACTTTGTTAACTGCAAACCATAGGTCTGGAATTCTTCGTTCAGCTTTTGCCGCGTCAGTACGGAAAGCTCGTCGTAGTTTGACGCGAGATCGAGCGCCGCGATCTTCGACTCGGCGAGCGCGTCGCTGAAACCGCTCACGAGCGTGCGCTTGAGTTGACCTTCAACGTCTTCGGTTACGAAGTGTGCGTTCGTTCCCGCGATCTCCTTGATAAAAGACTGCGGCTCACTCACGCGAATCGAGTAAATACCAAACGCGCGCAGACGAACCATGCCGAAATCGCTGTCGCGCATCATCACCGGATTGGGCGTGCCCCATTTCAGATCCGTGAACTGCCGCGTGTTGACGAAGTAAACTTCCGACTTCATCGGCGAGTTGAAGCCGTGCTTCCACGCGCCCAGCTTCGAGAGAATCGGCGTGTTACCGCCATCGATCGTGTAACGGCCCGGGGGAAACTGGTCCGCAATCTGGCCCTCATGCACAAAAACGGCGGCCTGCGATTCGCGCACGATTAACTGTGCGCCGTTCTTGATCTCCTGGTCCTTCACCGGAAACCGGTAGACGAGAGTGTTGCTGCTATTGTCCAGCCACTCAATTACCTCGATAAACTGCGAACTCGGGCTTAGGCGGTCAAGTATTCCCATTTGAGCCTCATTTCCTAACAGAATCGAAACCATTGGAATTATACGATCAGACGGGGGAATTTGATGCACGCCGAAACCAATCACGACGCTTAACGATGATCAGCGCGGCAAAACCACCCGCGATGTCAATCAGGCTGTCGTAAATCGTACCGGTGCGCGAGGGAACGAAGGACTGATGATACTCATCGAGCAGCGCGTAGACAACAACGAGGATCAGCGACGCGAGAAACCAGCGCGCGCGCAAACCGTTGTGCGACGAGCCGCGAAACGCGCGCGCAGCCAGGAGTGCGAGTAACGCATATTCCGTGAGGTGCGCGATCTTTCTGGTGATGCCGTGGATTACAAGCAGCGTCTCCGGCGTCGTGTCCGGAAACAGCCAAAGGACCAGTGGTCCAATGATGCGCGATGTGTTTCCTGCGGAGAAGTCGCCGGTTGAAGCGTACGAGATGAACGCCATCCAGGCGATGAGCGGGACGTACCGGCTGAGTCGTGATCTCGTGATCGTCTTGTAATCCGTGTTTACTGAGGCGTCTTGCTACAGGGCCGCCGCGCCAGAAACGACTTCGATGATCTCGTTGGTGATCGCCGCCTGACGGACGCGGTTCATGTTCAGCGTCAAAGTGTCGATCAGTTCGCTGGCGTTCTTCGACGCGGAATCCATCGCAGTCATGCGCGCGCCATGTTCAGAGGCCACCGATTCGAGCAATGCTCTGAAGATCTGCGTCTCGACAAGACGTGGCAGGAGGTAGCCGAACATTTCCGCGGGCGGTTGTTCGTAGATGTAGTCGACGAGTGAAACCGCTTGTTGAGATTTCAGTTCCGGCTCTTCTTCCTTCGCACGCGCGACCGGCAACAACTGTTCGAGCACGACCCGCTGCGACAGCACCGACTTGAACTCGTTGTAAAGCAGAAAGACTTTGTCGATACCGGTGTCGTCCGTGTAGAGCTTGATAATGTGTCGCGCGACTTCGAGCGCTTCGGAAAACTCGACGCGACCTTTTCCGGTCAGCCCGAGAAACTCTCCGGCGAGCGTTGCGTGTCGACTGCGGAAGAAATCCCGGCCTTTACGCCCGATTGGGAGAAGCTCGAAGGCCTTCTCGGGATTTTCTTTGATGAATGATTGCGCGGCCTTCGTCAGGTTGGTGTTGAAAGCGCCGCACAGGCCCTTGTCGGCGGTGACGAGAACGAGCAGATAACGCTCGTCGCCGCGACGATCCAGCAACGGATGATGGAAGTTTTCGTCGGTCCGCTTAGCGAGCTCGCCAAGCACCTCTCCCATCTTGTTCGCAAACGGACGCGCGGTCATGACGCGATCCTGCGCGCGTTTGAGTTTCGCGGCAGACACCATCTTCATAGCTTTGGTGATCTGCTGCGTGTTCTTGACCGACTTGATGCGCCGGCGAATGTCCAGAAGGTTCGGCATTGCTTAAGCTGATGGCGCGGCGGCCGTCGAAGCCTCCCTTGCTGACGGCGGTGGAAAATCTCCCGATTCGGATTGTCTCTGCCACGCGTCCTTGAAATCTTCCAACACCTGTTTCAGATCGCTCTTGATCTCGTCAGTCAGCGATTTCTTTTCCGAGATTCCGGCGAGCAGACCGGGGTGCGAGTTTTCGACAAACTTCAACAAGCCCGCCTCGAAGCGACGAACGTCTTCGACTGAAACGTCGTCGACGTAACCGTTGGTCGCCGCCCAGATCACGAGAACCTGTTTCTCGACGTCCATTGGTTGATACTGCGGCTGCTTCAGTACTTCAGTGAGCCGCTGTCCGCGGGCCAACTGTGCTTGCGTCGCGCGGTCGAGATCCGAACCGAATTGTGCGAAGGCCTGCAGCTCACGGAATTGGGCCAGGTCCAACCGCAACGTTCCGGCAACCTGTTTCATCGCCTTGATCTGCGCCGATCCGCCTACGCGCGAGACGCTGTTGCCGACGTTGATCGCCGGGCGGAAGCCGCTGTTGAAGAGGTCCGCTTCGAGAAAGATCTGTCCGTCGGTGATCGAGATTACGTTCGTTGGAATGTACGCGGAGATGTCGCCGGCTTGCGTTTCGATGATTGGCAAGCTCGTCAGCGAACCGCCGCCCTTGAGGTCAGAAAGTTTCGCGGCTCGTTCGAGCAAACGCGAGTGGAGATAGAAAACGTCCCCGGGATACGCTTCGCGGCCCGGCGGTCTGCGAAGCAACAACGAAATTTCGCGATACGCTGCCGCTTGTTTTGAAAGGTCGTCGTAGATCGTCAGAGCGTGCTTGCCGTTGTCGCGGAAGTATTCGCCCATCGCAGCGCCCGAGTAAGGTGCGAGAAACTGCATCGCCGCGGGATCGGAAGCCGTCGCTTTGATGACGATCGTGTAATCCATCGCGCCGAAGTCCTGAAGCGTTTTCACGACCTGGGCCACCGTCGATGCCTTCTGGCCGATCGCGACGTAAATACAGACTACGTCTTTGCCTTTTTGGTTGATGATCGTGTCGACCGCGACTGCCGTCTTGCCTGTTTGGCGATCGCCGATGATCAACTCGCGCTGACCGCGGCCGATCGGCACCATCGCGTCGATTGCTTTGAGACCGGTTTGCAGTGGCTCTTTCACCGGCTGTCGATCAACTACGCCCGGAGCGATGCGCTCGACGGGATAGAAGTGTTCGGTGACGATTGGACCACGATCGTCGATCGGGTTGCCTAACACGTCGACGACGCGACCGACGAGTGCGTCGCCCACCGGCACTTCCATGATGCGTCCGGTGCGCTTCACGAGATCGCCTTCGCGAATTGTCTGGAACTCGCCGAATAACACGGCGCCGACTTTGTCCTCTTCGAGGTTGAGAGCCAGTCCGCGCACGTCATGAGGAAACTCGAGTAGTTCGCCCGCCATGACTTTTTCCAGACCGTGAATCTCGGCTATGCCGTCGCCGATCTTGATAACAGTTCCGACCTCAGTGACGGTGCCGTCGTTATCGAAGTTTTCGATCTGTTTACGAATGATGTCGTTAATTTCGCTAGCTCTTATCGGTTCCATGATTTCCTCAAAATAGCTGTACGCTTTAACCGCCTGCGAGTTCGTCTGACAAACGTTGCAATCGATTCTGAACTGAGCCGTCGAAGATGGTCGATCCGATGCGCGCGACTAAACCGCCGATGATTGTCTCGTCGGTGTTGAAGGTCACGCGGACGGTCCGTCCGGTCGCGACCATCAGCGTCTCGCGCACCTGGTTCTTCATATCTTCCGGAATCGGTTTCGCCGTCGTGACGCTGGCGGAAACTACGCCGCCGCGCTCGTCGAGGACCTGGGCGAACCGCTCCGCCACGTCTCGCAACTGGGAGAGGCGCTGGTTTCTCAACAGCACGCGGAGAAAACTCGCCGTCGTTGGCCTCACTCGGGTGCGTGAAATCAACTCCTCAAGAACTTTGCGCTTTTGATCGTAGGCGATGGTGGGATTCGCAAAGACTTCTTTCAGTTCCGGGTTGGCTTCGATCATTGAGGCCCACTGATCGATCTCCTGTTGGACCTCACGCTCCTCTTTTCTCTCGATGACGACATCGGCGAGGGCTGACGCGTAACGTCGCGCAACGGTCTGCAAACTCAAACTCGCGCCCTCCTCAGTTCCCCGATGCTTTCACGAATCAATGACAGGTCGTCCTCAGGCTTCATTTGTGTAGTAACTGTCTCGCGTGCGACCTCGATGCTTCTCTTCGCGAAGAATTGCTTGAGTTGTTTGCGCGCGATTTTGTCCGCCGTCTCCATTTCGCGCTTTGCCTGGTGTTCGAGCTTCTCCAGCTCGCGTGTGGTCGAGGCTGCCAATCGCTCGCGTTCGGATTTCGCTTCCTCTTGCGCGTGCTGACGTACCGACTGAACATCGGCGTCGACGCGGCTCAACAGCGAATCGGCTTCAGTGACCTGGGCCAACGCGCGTTCCTTTCGCTGCTGCGCATCGACCAACTCCTGTTTGATCGCATCGCGGCGAGTGGCTAACGCGTCGCTAATCTTGCGTCGCAGGATGTAGATCATCAGGCCGACGAAGACGAAGAGATTGAAAAACTTCCAGGCTTCGAGACCGGGATAGTTGGCCCACGCGGGCAGTTCAAAGGACGCCAGTATGTACATCGTCTTATCGCTAGTTACGGCGGCGCAGTATTTGAGAACTTATTAATATGCCCATCGAGTCGGCTTGCGCTTCGAGTTCGCCTTTGACTTTCTCCTGCTGCTTCTGGATTGAGTCGACCTCCTGCGCAACTTTTCGCGAAAGCTGTTCGCGATGCTGCCGCACCTTCTCGTCCTTATCTTTGAGGCCGGCGGCGCGTTCCTTTTCCAATAATCTGTAGCCTTCGTTGCGAGCGTCGCGTAACGCCGCCTGGTAGGTCCTCGTCTTTTCTTCAGCTTCGGCGCTCAGCCTCTGCGCTTCGCTGAGACGCCCGCCAATCTGCTTTTCTCGCTCCGCGAGTATGCGGTTGATGGGTTTAAGCAGGGTGCGGTTCAGGACAAACACCATAAAGAAGATCACGAACAGGTGGAGCAGCAAAGTGCCGTCAGGAACCAACTGAATTGAGGCTTCTGCCAGGAACATCCGATTCCTCTACTCTTGTGAGTTGATTATGCCCGCCGAAAAGCGGGCGAGTCTAACATGGTGAGAATAGAGGGTCAACTGCGGATCCGGGTCGGATTGGCCCGGTTTTCTCTATTCCTTGCTCTCTTTCGTTCGGAGCTCGCGATGTTATTGTACTTTGTACTGTTCGCCACTTTACCTTTACACTGGAGCCGCCGTGATGAGCAGATCGTAAATCCGATCGAGGTCCTGAGGGTTGTAAAAACTGATTTCAACCTTGCCTCGACCTTCGCCTCCCATGTGAACGATCCGCACCTGGGTTCCTAGCGCACGCCTCAGTTTTGTCTCGGCTGCGCGAATGTTCGGGTCGACGGTCTGGGACGCTCGAACGGCGCGCGCAGGCCTGTCGGAGGCTGCCTTCTGGACCAGAATCTCTGTGGCTCTGACCGACAGACCATCCTCGATAACCTGCCGGGCCAGTCGACGTTGAAGATCCGCTTGTGACAAACCGAGAATCGTTCGCGCGTGGCCAGTGGAGAGCCGGCCTTCAATCACAAGCTGTTGCAAGTCAGGCGGCAGCTTCAGTAGCCGCAGGTAGTTGGTGATGTACGAGCGATCGCGTCCGACGCGCGTCGCCAGCGCTTCCTGAGTGAGTCCGACGTTCTCGATTAGTCGCTTGTAGGCTTGCGCCTCTTCGATCGGGTTGAGGTCTTCGCGCTGGATATTCTCGATCAGCGCGATCTCGAGCAGATCCTGATCGGGCACGTCCTTAATAAACACCGGCACACTTGTGAGCCCGGCGATTTTTGCTGCCCGCCACCGTCTCTCGCCGGCAATCAGTTCGAAGCCCTCGCCCTGGCGGCGCACAAGAAGTGGTTGGACTATGCCGTGGGTCTTGATGGACTCAGCGAGACTTTCGAGTGCCGCCTCGTCGAAGTTCGTTCGGGGCTGCATCGGCCCGGGAACGATGGCGTTCAAATCAACTTCGGATGGTTCGGTTCCGAGATCGATGGTGCGATCAGAGGACAGCAGCGCCCCCAGACCCCGACCCAGCGCTTTTCGATTCATAGACAATCTCCCGGGCCAAACGCGAGTACGCCTCGGCCCCTTTTGAGTTAGCGTCGTAACTGATGATTGGTTTGCCGTGGCTGGGGGCTTCGGCCAGCCTTACGTTTCGTGGGATTACTGTCTGAAAAACCTGAAGACCGTAGAAGTCGCGGAGGTCGGCAGCAACTGCGGCCGAAAGGTTCGTGCGCTCATCGTACATCGTGAGCAGCAGGCCTTCGATCATCAGACCGGGGTTGTGGAGCCTGCGGATCCGCGCGAGGGTATCGAACAACTCGGTAACGCCTTCGAGCGCGTAGTACTCACACTGAATCGGCACCACCAGCGACTTCGCCGCAGTCAACGCGTTGAGCGTGAGCAAGCCTAGCGATGGCGGACAATCAATGATGAGATAGTCGTAGTTTGGTTCTACGGAGGCCAACGCGCGCCTCAGCCGAAACTCGCGCTGTTCGACCTCCACAAGCTCGATTTCAGCGCCTGCTAAGTCCTTATTAGACGGAACCACTTCGAGCGAGGGAACGATCGTCGGCAGGGTAATCGAGGCAACTGGCTCGTCGAGAACCAGGGAATGGTAAAGGCCGCGACGGAAGCTTCCGCGCTGGACCCCGGCGCCGGACGTCGCATTTCCTTGCGGGTCGGCGTCGACGAGCAGGACCCGGTTCCCCCAACTGGCAATGATGGCGGCAAGATTGACTGCGGTAGTGGTCTTACCGACTCCGCCTTTTTGGTTCGCTACGGCTATTATTCTAGCCATTTATCGAACGGGGGCACCTTCCTCGAATGAGTTTCACGTGTCCCGCGCACATTACCACAATTGAGCGTTTCACGTGAAACCATGCGCCGGTTAGGCGCTTTTTTGTTGGGCGGAGAGGAAAACGAGCAACGTCGAGAGAGCCCCAGGAGTCAATCCCGGCAGCCGGCGCGCTTCGCCGAAGGTCTGCGGACGGGCCCGATCGAGTCGCTCCACGATCTCGTTTGAAAGACCGCTAATTTTCGCGAATGGCGTTTCGTCCGGGATCCGGAGAGCGTCATGTTGATAAAGGCGCGTGATTGTCGCTTTTTGCGACTCGAGATATCCGGAGTAAAGGGAATCGGCCAACACGGAATTCAGATCGGCGTCGGCCACTGGCTTCAGATCGGCCGGCAGCAGCGACTTGATCAGGTCGGACGTGACCTTCGGACGCTTGGCGAGTTGCGCCAGGGAAATTACGTCGCCGAGATCTGTTTGTAGCAAAGCTGAAAGGGCAGCATGCTGAGCATCGGATCGGCGGATGCGCGTATAGTCGAGCGCGGTTCGTAGGCGTGCGAGACGCGCCTGGCGAGCATTGAATCGCTCCCAATCGGAGTCACCCACCAGTCCAATCTCCCGACCATATTGCTCGAGCCGATCATCCGCGTTGTCGTAGCGCAGCGCCAAACGGTACTCCGCACGCGACGTGAAAATGCGATACGGCTCGTCGACACCTTGTTTGATCAGATCTTCAATCAGGACGCCGATATACGACTCCTCACGGCGCAGTCGAACCGGCGTGCGCTTTTGTGTGAAGAGCGCAGCATTGATACCGGCGACTAACCCCTGGCACGCCGCCTCTTCATACCCCGTCGTACCATTGATCTGTCCCGCATGAAATAGACCGGCGACTCGAGTGGTTTGCAGATCCGGTCCCAACTCTCGCGGATCGACAAAGTCGTATTCAATCGCATAACCCGGCCGAATAATTCGAGCCTCTTCCATCCCCGGAATCATGCGCACCAGATCTTGTTGCATCTCGGCGGGCAGGGAAGTCGAGAAGCCGTTTAGATAGACTTCGTTCGTATCATGGCCTTCCGGTTCCAGGAAGAGTTGGTGCCGCGACTTGTCGGAAAACTTCACGACCTTATCTTCGATCGACGGGCAGTAGCGGGGTCCGACGCCGCGGATCTTTCCCGAATAGAGCGGTGACTCAGCGATGTTTTCGCGAATCGTGTCGTGAACCTGCGGGGTCGTGTAGCCGATGTAGCACTTGATCTGTTCCTGCTCGATCTCGTCCGTCGCGAACGAAAACGGCACGGGAATTCGATCCCCGGGTTGCGGCTCAAACGCGCTCCAATCTATCGTTCGCCCATCGAGGCGCGGAGGCGTGCCGGTCTTGAGCCGGCCTACCGGGAATCCGAGATTCTTCAATGCTTCCGCGAGTTCGATCGACGCGGGCTCGCCGGCGCGACCGCCGCGATACGTGCGTCTCCCCGTGTGGATTAGACCGTTCAAGAACGTCCCCGTCGCCACGACCACCGCTTCCGCCGCAAAACATCTCCCGTCCTCAAGAGTTACGCCCGCGATCCGGCCGTTACGGATCACGAAATCAACGACCTTGCCTTGTCGCAGGTGCAAATTCGGTGTGGCTTCGAGTGTGCGCCTCATCTCGGCGCGATAACGCATGCGATCTGCTTGCGCGCGAGGCGACTGCACGGCGGGTCCGCGCGATCGGTTCAACAGCCGGAACTGAATACCCGTACGATCGATGACGCGTCCCATGATTCCGCCGAGCGCA
>JAICGQ010000061.1 GCA_025923035.1 Pyrinomonadaceae bacterium
GCGTCAAGGAGGGAAAGGGTGAGGGGGGACGGGGCGATGGGGAGACGCGGTGAGGGGGGGACCCGGTGAGGGCGAAGAATCTCCGTTTCCCCGCGTCTTCCCGTCCCCGCGTCTTCCCGTCCCCGAATCTCCCATCCATCTATGTGGTCAGCCACGTTGCCGCTGCGCTCGCCGCCGCATTATCATCCACCCGTCATGTCGATACTGATCGCCGAAGACAACATGGCCCAGCGCCACTACCTGCGCGAGATTCTGGAGAAGGAATTTCCCTCGCACGTGCCCGTATTCGAGGCAGGCGACGGCGAGGAAACCGTCAAACTAGCCCTCGATAAAAAGCCCGAGGTGTGCATTCTCGACATCCAGATGCCGAAGCTTTCCGGCGTGAAAGCAGCGCGCGCGATCTGGCGCGACTTCCCTACCGCGCGCATCATTTTCTGGACGCAGTTTCCGCACGAGATCTACATCAACGAGATCCGCAAGATCGTAAAGTCAGTCGATCCACCGCCGGCTTACGGTTTCATTCACAAGAACAATCCCGAGTCGCGGTTTCTGCGCTTCGTCGCCGCGGTGCTTGAAGACGGCGCCGACATGATCGATCCGGCGTTCAAGGATTCGTTCAAGCGTCCGTTGTTGACGGAGTTTGAAGCTGAGGCGCTTTACTATCTCGCGCTCGGACTCTCGAACTGGGCCATCGCGCGCAAGTGTTCGCTGAGTTTGCGTGGCGTCGAGAGCCGGCTGGCAACGCTTTACGAAAAACTGTTCGTCAGCGTCGCGGAAGGCACCGATCAGGAAGCTTACGAAAAACTGGCTTACAACATTCGCACTCGCGCGTTCTTCGAAGCGCTGCGGCGTGGTTTGCTGAACAGCGATGAACTCGAAAAAGCCGCGCACGATCTCGAAGCCTGGCTGCAAAAGGACCAGAAACGTTTCAACGAAGAACAGAAACGCGAAGCAGCTTCAAAGAAAAACCAAAAATAAGACCGATGTACACAAGCAGATCATGGTGGCTTCTCACTGTCGTCATCTGCTTCTGCCTCGCCGGGCTCTTGCTGGTCAATCGTTCTTCCGCGCAAGTCGGTGAACCGCAACCGCAGGCTTCACCATCGCCTTCTCCGTCACCGTCGCCATCACCTTCGCCTACGCCGATAACGGGACTGCACCAGTGGGGCGCGGTCACGTTGTTTCATGGACTGCCGTCGGATCGCGTTCGCGCGATCGCGCAAACAAGCGACGGCGCGATGTGGTTTGGCACGGAAGCAGGTCTCGCAAAATTCGATGGCCGTCGCACGCAAACGATCAACGATCCCGCATTGCCCAACGGACGAGTGCTCGCACTACAAACCGATCAGGACGGCGGGTTGTGGGTCGGCACCGAATCCGGCGCGGCGCGTTTCTATGGCGGCGCGTTCCTGAAAGTAAACCAGACAGCCGATCACACTGTTTCTGCAATCGTGACGCCGCAACCGGGCGTCGCCGTAATGACAACCGAGCAGGGTCGCATTTTTGAAACTCGCGTGAAGTCGGTCACGACTACGGAAAACGAAGAACGCGTCACTCGCACGGTCCTCGAAACGCGCGATCTTCTAAATCAACCGCTGGAAAGCGCCGATCGCGAACGACCTGGTCCACTGCAAATCTCGACCGCGCAGTGGTCCAACGATCAATTATTCATCGGCACACAAAGCCGCGGGTTGATGGAAGTCAGAAACGGCGAGGCGAAGACCGTCGAGATGCGGCCGATGATCTACTGGGTCAACGCCCTGGAGCGCGACAAGAACGGTCACCTGTGGCTCGGCACTCGCGCCCGAAAAGAAGCACCGGGCACGTTGACGGGCGACGCTCCCCTCACCCTGAAACGAACAGAGGCGCCAACCGGTCCGGTGTTGTCGCTGAAAACGATCGGCGATGAAGTTTGGATCGGCACGGACGGCCGCGGCGTTTTTCGTGTTTCGCAAGCAAAGACGCAGCGTTTCACTTTCGACGGCACTGCAGGCGGACTGCGTTCCAATCACGTCTACGCCATCTTTCCGGATCGCGAGGGCGTGATCTGGTTCGGCACCGATCGCGGGGTTTGTCGTTTCGATCCGAATGCGCCGCGTGTCGAGTCAATCGGCGACAACGGCGAAAGTAATTTCGTCCGCACGCTGTTTCAGTCAGTCAACCGTCGCGTGATTGCCGGAACGAACCGCGGCCTGTTTATCTACGACGAGAAAACGTCGTCGTGGATCAACATGCCGGGCATGGGCAACAACATCATCTACGACGTCGCCGAAGATCAGACGCCGCGTTTGCTGGTTGCGTCCGTCAGCGGCTTGTATATCGAGGCCAGGCAGCAGGTGAAATTCGAGGAGCAGGCATTCACGCGTATCGACTCGGGTTCCGCGACTGCAGACGGGGTCGGCAGCGTGCGCGCAATCGCAGAATTTCAGGGAGCGACGTATTACGCGATATACGGACGCGGCGTCGAACGGCTCGAAGGTGGACGCACAAGTCTGGCCTGGCCCAATGGCGTCGCGCGCGAACCGATCAGTCTGCTCGCGGACGGCACTGACAGGTTGTTAATCGGTACGGCACGAGACGGCGTGCTGGTGTCTGACGGGAAGACGGTGCGCGACGATGCACAGTTTGCGGCGTTGAAAGGACAAGTAGTCCGTTCGATGACCCGAACGCCGGCCAGCGGCGTGCTGTGGTTTGGAACGTCGGGCGGCGTTTTCGTCTGCCCGAGGCAGGAGGCCTGCAGGTTGGCCGTCGTCAACGTTGACGCGCGATTTGTACGCGTTGCGCTGGATGACAAGATCAGCGAAGTCTGGTGCGGCACGCGCGGAAACGGCCTGTTACGCATTCGGCTCGATCCGGTTTTCGGACCCGTGGTCAACCAACTCGACTCCGAACAAGGACTGCCATCGCAAAACGTCTTCGCCGTCTTGCCACTTCGCTCTCCCGACTCCAACAGCGAATCGCTGTTGATTGCGACAAATCGCGGCGTCGCTCGCTATGTCCCGGGGAACATCGCACCGACGTTGTCTGTTACGCGCATATTGAGCAAGCGCGTACACGCGCCGTCGGAGTTGCAGGCCGGACTCGATCTCGAGTATCCGCAGAACAGTTTGCTCCTCGACGTAACCGCGATCAGCAGTCGGACCTTTCCGGAACAGTTTCAATATGGGTTTGTGTTGGACGACGGCTCAGGGAAGCAAGTAAAACACAAACTCTCCCGCGAGTCGCAGTTCACGATGGAGGGGCTGAGTCCCGGCAAATACACAGTGACGGCGAGGGCGTTTACGAAAGATCTCGCGCCCTCGGAGCCGCTGAAGTTTTCGTTCACGGTTGCGAGCGCGCCGTTTCCCTGGACGTCGACGGCGCTGGCAATTCTGTTGGCCCTCGCGCTGCTCGCGCTGCTTTGGGCCATACTCGAACGCCGGCGAATCGTCGCAACGAGCGCCGCGCTGGTCGAGGCCAACCGCGATCTCGCCGATGCGCGTTTGAACCTCGCGAACGAAGCGGAACGGGAGCGGCGGCGGATCGCGCGCGATCTGCACGATCAAACGTTGGCCGATCTGCGACATCTCGCTTTGTTGACAGACCAGATCAAGCCGAACGGCGATTCGTCGAGCAAACAGACGTCGGCGTTGCGTGGCGAGATTGAGTCGATCTCGCAGGAGGTGCGGCGGATCTGTGAAGACTTGAGCCCGTCAGTTTTGCAGAACGTTGGTTTTGCAGCGGCGCTGGAGTTTGCGTTGGCCCACGCAGTGCAGGACGCTCCGATCGAGAAGCGGTTTGAATACGAGTTTCATTGTGATGAGGCGATCGAGGAACACAGTCAGTTGCCGCCGAGTGTGCAGATGCAGATTTATCGCATCGTGCAGGAGGCGGTGAACAACATCTGGCGACATGCCAACGCAACCGAGGTGAAGATGTTTGTCGACGCGTCGCCGGCGGGTGATTTTGCGTTGCGCATCGAGGACAATGGGCGGAGGTTCGAGGCGAAAGACAACAACAACTCCGAAGGTCGCGGGTTGCCGAACATGAAAGCGAGGGCAGGGTTGATCGACGCGCGTATCTCGTGGGAGCCACGTGAAAACGGCGGAACGGTTTTCACGCTGATCAGAGAAGCATGATTGAGATCGCTCCTGAAGTCGCAGACGCGCAAGCGGTGGTCGCACTGGAATCGACCGTGATCGCACATGGTCTGCCGCGGCCGGCAAATCTCGAAACAGCGCAACGTCTCGAACAGATCGTTCGCGCGGCGGGTGCTGTGCCCGCAACTGTCGGGATTCTCGCCGGAAAACTGAAGGTCGGTCTCGGCGCAGAAGAGGTGCAAAGGCTTGCGGAAGAAGACAACATTCGAAAGGTCAGCACGCGCGATCTGCCGATAGCTGTTGCCGAAGGTTGGGATGGTGCGACGACGGTCGCCACGACGTGTTGGATCGCACATCGCGCCGGAATTAAAGTGTTTGCGACTGGCGGAACCGGCGGTGTTCATCGCGGCGCGTTGCCGGATGTTTCGGCCGATCTTCCCGAGCTGGCGCGAACGCCGATCGTTGTCGTTTGCTCGGGTGCGAAGATCGTTCTCGATCTGCCCGCGACGCGCGAGTGGCTGGAAACGCACGGCGTCACCGTTGTTGGTTATCAATGCGATGAGTTTCCGGCGTTCTATTCACGCCGTAGTGGACTGCCCGTCGATACGCGCGCAAACTCGCCGGCGCAAGTCGCCGCTCTGTTTCAAGCGCAACGCGGCCTCGGAATCGATTCTGCTTTGCTGGTGACGGTTCCGGTTCCCGAAGATTTTGAAGTTCCACAGCCACAACTCCAGACCGTTCTCGATCAGGCACTCGAAAGCGCCGAGCGCGACGGCATCGGCGGCCGCGAACTCACGCCCTTCCTGTTGAGCCAGATGGCCCGACGCAGCCACGGTTCAACGCTCCGCGCCAACATCGCCCTCCTCGAAAACAACGCCCGCGTCGCCGCTGAGATCGCCGTCGCGTTGGAGGCGGCGGGATGACCACTCATGGAACACGGATTTTGTGCTAATCTCTACCCACCCATAAAAACTGAATACTTTTCAGGAGGAAAAATGGCGGACGATAACGGAAAGACATGTAAGAACCCTGCGTGTACCTGTCCCCCGCAAGAAGGCGGTAAGTATTGCAGCGCTTCGTGCGAGGGTAGCGGCGATACGATCGAGCTGGATTGCGACTGCGGTCACGATGCGTGCGGCGGAAACTTCTAAGCCGCCCGCTATTCGCGGCTTAAGTCGATGAACTCGGAAGCGAGTCGTGGTCCAGTGCCTTCGTCTTCATGCTTGAAAAAGACAAATGTATGCCTCCAGTCCTGGGCCTTCATCCTGCTGATCCACTCACGTAAATCGGTCGTCGAGTAATTCACTCGTCGCAAACGCAGGTAACCCCAATCGGCGGTCTTATCGATATGACTGACCGGTAGATCATCCGTGTCTGAAATGCACAGGGCGCGGTTCGCACTGCGTAGCAAGTCAAGGACGTCATCGTCAAACCACGTCGGATGTCGAAACTCGAAAGCCGACGGCGGATCCGGCGGCAGGTTTTTGAGAAACGTCTCGAGCCGCTCGAGATCTTTCTTCATGTTCGGCGGCAGTTGATACAGCACGACGCCGAGGCGATCGTCGAGGGCCGAAACCGTCTCCAGCATGTACTTCGTTTCGTCGGCCACTTCTTTGAGCCGTTTGAAGTGTGTGATTCGCTGCGAGGCCTTTACAGAGAAGCGAAAGTTGTCCGGCACCTGCGCTTTCCAACTCTCCACCATGCTGCGCTGCGGCAGGCGGTAGAACGTGTTGTTCAACTCCACTGCCGGCAACTTCGACGAGTAGTACGGCAGCATGTCTTTAGCCGCGAGCTTCTCCGGATAAAAGCTCCCTTTCCACTCCTTGTAGCTGTAACCGCTCGTTCCAACGTAGAGACGCATGTTTACTTCTTTCGAATCGAGTGTTGCCAGTACGGCTATGCCGCCTGGTGTGAGACGGTGGCTCTGCCCCGCCGTTTAACTCCTAACCGGTTGTCGCATCACGCAATTATGTGATAAGGAGAAGATTACCATGTCGACTGTTACGCCCAACATTGAATCAGTGCTCCAGGAAGAACGAGTCTTCCCTCCACCGCCCGAATTCGCCGCCAGAGCGCATATCAAATCGGAAGCTGAACTCGACGCGCTGCGCGCGGAAGCAAGTGCGGACCCCGAAGCGTTCTGGGCCCGCATGGCGGAAGAGCTTCACTGGTTCAAAAAGTGGGACACAGTTTTGAAATGGAACCCGCCGCACGCCGAATGGTTCGTCGGCGGCAAAATCAACATTTCGTACAACTGTCTCGATCGACATCTCTCGACGTGGCGACGCAACAAGGCCGCACTGATCTGGGAAGGCGAACCCGGCGAAACACGCACGTTCACTTATCAACAACTGCACACGGAAGTCTGCAAGTTTGCGAATGTTCTGAAAAGCAGAAACGTCCAGCGCGGCGATCGTGTCGCGTTGTACATGCCGCTGATTCCGGAGCTGGCGATCTCCATGCTCGCGTGCGCACGCATCGGCGCGACTCATTCAGTCGTGTTCGGCGGTTTCTCAAGCTCCGCACTCGTCGATCGCATCAACGATGCGAGTTGTAAACTCGTCGTCACAGCCGACGGTGGTTGGCGTCGCGGTAATGAAGTAAAACTGAAAGCCGCCGTTGACGAAGCATTGAAACAAACGCCGTCAGTCGAAGGCTGTATCGTCGTCAAGCGCACCGGCTCGCAGCAGCACATGCAGCCCGGACGCGATCACTGGTGGCACGAGTTGATGGCCACTGTCGACGCCAACTGCGACGCAGAAGAATTAGACAGTGAACATCCGCTTTACATTCTTTACACCTCCGGCACGACGGGTAAACCGAAAGGCATTCTGCACACCACCGGCGGTTACCTGACGCAGGTCCATCTCACGACGAAGTGGGTTTTTGATCTCAAAGACGAAGACATCTACTGGTGTACGGCGGATATTGGCTGGGTCACGGGACACAGTTACGTGGTCTATGGCCCATTGTCAAACGGCGCCACTGCCTTGATGTACGAAGGCGCGCCGAACTTCCCCGAGCCGGATCGCTTCTGGTCCATGATTGAGCGCCATCGCGTAAACGTTTTCTACACCGCCCCGACAGCCATCCGAGCGTTCATCAAGTGGGGCGAACACTGGCCGCTGAAATATGATCTGTCGAGTTTGCGCTTACTCGGCACCGTCGGCGAACCCATCAATCCGGAAGCATGGATGTGGTACCGCGAAGTGATCGGCAAAGGACGTTGTCCCATCGTCGACACGTGGTGGCAAACCGAGACCGGCTCGATCATGATCACGCCCATTCCCGGCGCCACCCCAACGAAACCAGGCTCCGGAACGAAACCGCTCCCCGGAATCGAAGCAGACATCATGACGCGCGACGGCAAATCCGTCGGACCCAAGCAGGGCGGGTACCTCGTGATCAAACGACCGTGGCCGTCGATGCTGCGGACGATCTGGGGCGATGACGACCGTTATCGCGATCAATACTGGTCGCAAATCGATGGTATCTATTTCGCGGGCGACGGCGCACGACGCGACCCGGACGGCTATTTCTGGATTATGGGCCGCATCGACGATGTTATTAATGTCAGCGGTCATAGACTCGGAACTGCGGAAGTCGAAAGCGCTCTCGTTTCGCACGGTGCTGTTGCAGAAGCGGCCGTTGTCGCCCGCCCTGATGACCTGAAGGGATCGGCCATCGTCGCATTCGTCACTCTCGAAGGCTCGCACAGCGCCTCGGACGCACTGAACCAGGAACTACGCGCGCACGTCGTCAAAGAAATCGGCGCCCTCGCCCGGCCTGACGACATCCGCTTTACCGACGCGTTACCAAAAACAAGATCGGGCAAGATCATGCGACGGCTCCTGCGCGAGATCGCCACCAGCGGCTCCGTCGCGGGAGACGTCACGACACTTGAAGACTTTTCAGTTCTCGAGAAGCTAAGGGCCGAGGAGGAATGAATATGTCCCGACAAACCGAACACGAAAATCGTTCCGGACCGCGCTATCTGGCGTCGCTGGAAGTGAAAGCGGAATGGGATGAACCAAGCGGCACGCACGTCGTCGCGGAAGGAACAACGGAGAATGTCGGGCCTGAGGGAACGCTGGTCCACTTGCCACGACAATTACCGCAGGTCGGCAGTCGCGTTCGGCTCGAAGTCCTTGGTGAGTCGGGCGAGAAGCTGCAAGTGATCGCGGAAGTGCTACGGATCGAGCGTCATCCCGGTCATCCGCTCGCGGCGCTTCAGTTGCTCGGTGAAACTGACGAATGGCGAGGTCTGGTCTGGGAACCGGCCGCACCGCGCGTCACACCGCCGCCGCCAGCCGAGGGCGAAGGTGAAGGCGAAGAAGGAGCGGACGCAAACGAGGATGTCACACACTGAGGACAGATCCGATGACGACTTCGAACCTGAACGAGGAAGTTCTTTCCTACGATCGCAGACGTTTTCCCCGCTACTACGTGACGTCGCGCTTGACGCTGGCCATCGAAGACGAGAGTCTTAAAGAGTCAATCGGTATCGGCGAGCCGCAGGACATCAGTCTCGGCGGAGTGAGAGTAACCAATCTGCCCGCCTCGCCGCATGTTAAAGTTGGCGACCAACTCGGAATGCTATTGATCGATGGAGACGACGCCTTGTCGCTCGCAGGCGAGGTGGTCCATCATGCGACTGCCGACACGTTTGGCGTCGAGTTCAGAGATTTGACGAATCATGATCTGAAGGCTGTGGGAGAGATGATCGGCCGGTTGCACGCGCGGATTTGATCTGGCCCGAGGGTTCAGCGTATGTCAAAGGAGGAGACAAAAGACGTCGCCGTTTCGGCAGCGAAAGCAGCCGTCGAAGCCTACGGACCTCCGACTCGCGTGATCCTGCGAGTCATCTTTATTCTGCTCGTCGTAATTGGTCTGCTGTGGATCATCTCGAAGATCACCGGGATCATCCTGCTACTGGTGCTGTCGATCTTTTTCGCTTACCTCGTTTCCCCGCTGGTTGAGTTTCTCCGACAACCCAGACACTTCGGAGACCGTGAAATTGCGATCCCGAAGGTTGCGGCGATCGGAATTGCCTACCTGATCATACTTGCGGCAGTCGTGGCGGCGATCTTCGTCGTGCTGCCGAGTTTGAGTAACCAGTTTCCGGAGTTTGTCGCGCAGTCGAAGGCTTATTGGAAGTCCGTGGGCGAGAAGGCGCCGCAAGTCGTTGAGGAGTGGCGTCTGCGGCGATTGCCGGCGCCCGTGGCAGACGCGGTAAACAAAGCGGTCCCGGAAGTCGTCAACAGGGTCAGTCATACGGGGACCGAGTTTGCGGCGGCGTCGCTGGGCTATCTGGTTTACCTGCCGTGGTTGGTGCTGATCCCGATTCTTGGGTTTTTCCTGTTGAAGGATGCTGAAGATTTTCGCCGTTCAGCGTTGCTGATGTTGCCGCGCGGGCGTTGGCGTTGGCGTGGTGATGAGTTTTTTCAGGATGTAAACAGCACGCTCGCAGCGTACATCCGCGCCCAATTGACGGCGTGTTTGTTTATCGGCGTCGTTTGCGCGCTGGGCTTTACGTTGCTGGGGTTGCCGGGTGGATTGGTCATGGGCTTTATCGCCGGCGTGTTCGAGTTTATTCCGCTGGCTGGTCCGCTCGTCGTCGCCATCATGGCAGCGATTTTAGCGACGCTGCATGCTGGTCCATTCAGCGCGTTTCTGGTGCTGCTGTTCCTCGGTGTGCTACGAATCATTCACGACTATTTCATCTACCCGCGCCTGATCGGTCAGGGCATTCACCTGCATCCTCTCGCAGTCATTTTCGCGATACTCGCAGGCGAGAAACTCGCGGGCGTCGCCGGAATTTTTCTCGCGATTCCTTTGGTTGCGATCTTAACGGTCAGCTATCGTCACTGGCTCGAGCATCGCGGCAGTGAGGGATTTGCGGATCTGTTGGAGCCAACTCCGGCCGTCGAGCCTGAAACGCCGGTAGAACAAGCGGAAGTCAATGAAGCGTTGCGCGACGAATTACATACCGATTCAACACCGGAACAGATGGTCCGCGTTCGGCCGGACCTTACTACGGGCGAACTCAAAATGCCTCTAGAAGAATGACGCCGTCACACACCTCAATCAAGGATCTCACATGCAAAAACACCTCTTCCTTACGGTTTTGCTCCTCATTCCGTGTCTCTTCAGCCGCGTCGCCCATGCACAGGAACCACCGCAGCAGTCGAACGGGCCTGCAAAGATCGAAGTAGGCGCCCAGTTCTCTTCGCTCAATAGCGGCGTGAAAGTTTTTCCGGGGCTGTTCTCGTCGGATGTGCCGACATCGGACACAGCTTTCGGAGGGAGATTCGGGATCAACCTGACCCGGCATGTCGCGTTCGAAGCGGAAGTTAATTTCTTTCCACACGAAAGAGGCGCCGCGCTCAACAGCGGTGGTCGTTTGGTCCAGGCCCGCTTTGGACCAAAGATAGGCAAACGCTTCGGGAAGTTTGGGTTCTTTGGAAAAGTCCGTCCCGGGTTCCTGAGTTTCAGCGCGGTACAAACAACCGTCGGCGTTCTCGACCGTGGATTTGAGCGTTTCCCAATTCTCGAAACACGGCGCAGAAACTTTTTTTCACTGGACGTCGGTGGTGTCGTCGAGTTTTATCCAACGAAGCGAGTGCTGGCACGGTTTGATATCGGCGACACGATCGTCTACCAGGGAGAAGATCCGCAGGTTTCTCGGTTTCCAAGGTCGTGGTCTCGATTCGCGCACAAGTTTCAATTCAGTTCCGGCATCGCCTTTCGGTTCCTCAACCCCGCGTCGACGGACGACACTGCCCCTTACACGTCTCAGCGGCAGCGAAAGATTGAAGTGGGCGGTCAATTCTCTTCTTTGGGTTTCAGGGTGTTCGCTTATGGTGGTGCATTTGATGAAACACCCCTTACGCCAATCGTTTTTGATGTCGACCCGCAGCCCGGTTTCGGCGGAAGGTTTACCTACAACTTCACACCACACGTCGCCGCTGAGGTGCAAACGGACTTTTATCCGAAACGCTTGTTCTCGCCTGATGGTACGGCGAGTGGGCGGATGTTACAGGTGCAGGCCGGAGTCAAAATCGGAAAGCGATTCGAGAAGTTTGGCGTGTTTGGGAAGGGTCGCCCGGGCGCGGTGAGCTTCAGCGAAACTTTTATCTTCGAGGATTTTGGTCCACCACCGACCTTCTTTCCCTTCCAGGCTCATACAGGCAGGACAACATATTTCTCGATCGACGCGGGCGGAGTGGTGGAACTTTATCCGTCTCCTCGGGTGGTCGTGCGGTTCGACGCCGGCGACACGATGATCCGTTACGGTGGTAACAAGCTGCCGTTTGCAATAATTCAACCGCTACCTCGGCCCGTGCCTGTCGCGCCTTATCAGTTCCTACATCACTTTCAGTTTAGTTCGGGAGTCGGTTTTCGATTTTAGCGTTCATCAACGAGATGAAGCGTTTGAAGTGATGCTCCGCGTCGTGAGGGCCGGGCGCTGCTTCAGGGTGATATTGAACGGAGATGATTGGCAGGGTGCGATGACGCATGCCCTCGACGCATTGATCGTTGAGATTGATGTGCGTGACTTCAACTTCAGGCGGCAGCGTGTCGGCACTTACGGCAAAGCCGTGATTGTGTGCCGTGATCTCGACGCCACGGCCCGACACTTCTTTAACAGGTTGGTTCCCACCACGATGCCCGAAGACGAGTTTGAACGTCTTCGCTCCGAACGCACGTCCCAGGAGTTGATGTCCGAAACAGATGCCGAACATCGGGACGCTGGCGTTCAGTAACTGGCGAATCTCGGCGACTTCATTGTCCATCGATGCCGGGTCGCCGGGTCCATTCGACAAAAAGATGCCGTCAGGATTCAGCGCCAGAACCTCGCTCGCCGGAGTTGACGCCGGAACGACTGTCGTGCGGACGCCGAGTTCCGCTAGTTCTCGCAGCGAGTTTCTTTTGACGCCGAAGTCGTAACAGACAACGTGAAAACGTTCCTCGCCCACTGCGGGAAACTCGTAACGTTGTTTTGTAGTGACGACGCTGGCAAGCTCCCGGTTTTCCATCGGTGGCGATTGGCGCGCCTTTGCCACGAGACTCTCGTCGTCGAGATCGATCGTTGACAGACACGCTCGCATCGCTCCTTTGTCGCGGATGTGGCGCACCAGCGCTCGCGTATCGATGCCTTCGATGGCGACGATGTTCCAGCGCTTCAGATAATCGTGCAGGCTGTCTTCGGCGCGCCAGTTGGAAACGATCCGGCTCGCTTCGCGGACTACGAAACCTTCAACCCACGGCCGCTCCGACTCCGAATCGAGATCGTTGACGCCGTAGTTGCCGATGAGCGGGTAAGTCATGCAAACGATCTGTCCCGCGTAGGATGGATCGGTCAGCACTTCCTGGTAACCGGTCATGGACGTGTTAAAGACCATCTCGCCGCAAACTTCGCCTTCGGCAGCCCATGAGCTGCCACGAAATATACGGCCATCTTCGAGAGCGAGGAGGGCTGGTTTCTTATTCATTCAATCCGCGATCACTGACTGCTCTTAATAAACTGCTGCGCTTCGTTCAACCATCGTTTGCTGGTGCGATACTTGTACGCGGGCGCTGTCTTCACCGCTTCAATGCAAGCCTGCATCAAGCTGGTCGCCTCGCGTTTGTGACCCAGACCCGCATGCGCACGTCCCATCAGATACAAACCTTCCGGATCGGAAGGTCGATGTTCTAGAAACTGATCCAACGCCATGCGCGCGTCTTCAAACTGGCCCGCCGCGATGTACGTTGCCGCAACTTCACGCCAGATCTCGTGCTGTGCATGGGCCGGATCGCTGGCGACGACGTGCTCGAAGTTCTGAATCGCGTCGGCGTAACGTTTTTGTTGACGCGCTATGCGTCCGAGTTGATAACTCGCGTCGATCTCGCCGTCGTCGATCTTTAACGCGCGTTCGAAACGTTCGCGGGCGGCTTCCAACTCGCCGCGGCTTTGATGAATCAGGCCGAGATTGTAGTGCGCGGACGCGTCCGCGGGATTCAGAGTTGCCGATTCAAGGTTCTGTTTGAACGCCGCTTTCGCACGATGACTGCCCATGAAGTCGCTGAAGTAACCGCGCAGCAACATGAACAGGAAAAACAGCAGCAACGGCGAACCCAGTACGCTCGACAACAACCCTTCGGCTAGTGCGGAGAGTATGGTGACCGGGAAGTATGCGATTAATGCCACACCAAGCGCGCGGATCGCCGACATTCGGAAGGCGTCCTTCACTGCCAGCACCGTACCGATAGCAAATATCAGGCTCCGCCAGGCGCGGAATAGCATGTCGGACACCAGTCCCGGATTCTTGAGTTGCTCTACCATCGCGTCGAGCGCCGGACCTGCCGGAAAAAACTCGCGAGCCCGCTCTGCATTTTGAATCGTGCTGCTAACGTAGTCTGCCTGAAATCCGCTGTAATGAGAGACCGCCGCCAACAAAATTCCGAAAATGTTGGCAGCCGTGAGTACATATAAAAGCGATGCGGCGACGGGCGCGTACTCCTGAGTGATGACGACGCGAAAACTTCCGCGCCGCTCGAAAATGTTTGCGATGAGCGTGAGGATCGGTACTAGAACGATCGCAATCAACATCGCCGGCATGGCCGGCTCAATCAACACTCCGAGAAAACCATGTCCCCGGGGATTGAGAGGGATGGCGCCAAATCTGCGAGAAACGAAGTCGAAAGCGAGTTGGCTGAGCACCGCCATCAACGCAATCGGCGCGAGCGAACTGCGATCGCGAACTCCACGCATCCCTCGCAGGGGTGCGTAGAAGATCATTAGCAGGAGGCGCAACCAATCGATCATAGGAAATAATGCTCAGCGCTGCTGCGGGCTCGCATCGTTCAAGGGCGGAGGCTGCTGATAGTCGCGGGTGTAAGGCGAGGATGGCGTCGTCAGCGGGATGTCCTCATGGTGTATCACACTCGCGGCAGTCAGGGGCCAGTAGCGAAACAGCGCCTTGCCATAGATATACTTTTTGGGCACCAGGCCCCAAACCCGGGAATCGCTTGAATTGTCGCGATTGTCGCCCAGTACGAAGTAGTAATTGGCGTTAACTTCCGTCAGCGCCATCGAGCGATGCATCAGGTTGAGACGCTGATCGAGGTACGCCTCTGTCAGCTCGCCCCCGTTCACGCGCACGACGCCTTCGATGATCTCGATTTTGTCGCCCGGAAGCCCGATTACGCGCTTGATGTAACTCTTCGATGGGTCTTGCGGAAACCAGAACACTACGATGTCGCCGCGCTCAATCTTCGGCGCCCAGCGAAACTCGTCGTAGTAGATCAGCTTATTGACGAAGATTCGTTCGCCATCGTGCAAACGCGGAAGCATCGACGTGCCTTCCACCTTCACCGGCTGCACGATGAACACGACGACCAACGCTGCAATCATCAACGCGAAGATCAGATCGCGGAGCAACAAGCGCGCCTCTGACCAGAGGTCGCTGCGTGAAGCGTCTTCAGGCTTGTGCTCCTGGATGTCTTTGTCGTCGTCGACGTGGACGCCGCCAAATGGTGGCGGCCGGCGTTTTCGTATACCAAACATAAGTCGTCGAGTTTGAGGTTAGCTTTCGCTCCCCCACTTGTCAAACACCACTTATAGCTGCGTTGTTTGTGCGTGGCAAGGCAATTCCTTGACAGGCTCTGCTGACGCTATCTATCATCCTTCCCTGCATTTGCAGCCCAGACATCGTCCCCCGCGGGACCAGAAAAGAGGCCCCTTGACGTGATCAAGTTAGACATCATCAATCGCGTGGCCGATAAAACCGGCGTGCCAAAAATGAAAGCCGAACAAGCCGTCGAGGCGCTCTTTCATTCGATGAAGGAAGCTCTGACGCGCGGTGAACGAATCGAGTTGCGCGGCTTTGGAGTCTTTGTGGTCAAACCGCGGAAGCGCGGTGTCGGGCGCAATCCTCGCACCGGCGAGGAAGTGGCGATTCCGTCGGGCAAGACCATTCGCTTCAAGCCGGGTAAGGAGCTGCAGGCGCACGAGGACGGCGACGTTGAGACGGACGGATCGAGCGACGACGAGTTTTAGCGGTATCAAGGTTAAAGGAATTAAGAGGCTAGAGTTGGAAGAATTTGGATCCAAACTCTAGCCTCTTCGCGTTGATGGACAACTTATTCGCAAAACCTGCGCTGAGAATATCGGATCGTGAGTGGCGACTGCATGGCGCGCTCTTTCTTCTGACCAGCATCACGACCACGCTGGCCGGAGTGGCGCTGGCCGCGCCTGACTTTACGCCCACCGAGCCGCCGTTGGCTGGCGTGTTGGATTACCTGCTGTATTTGCCGCTTTCGCTAATCTATTACTGCGTCGACCTCGTTAAATATGCATTCACTCACGAACGTCCGCTGGCGGACGGCATCGCGTTTTCGGTGTCGCTGCTCGCGATTCTGTTCGCGCATGAGATGGGGCACTACCTGGCTTGCCGTTATTACCGCGTCAATGCCACGTTGCCGTTTTTCATACCTGCGCCGCCGGTGTTCCTGGCAGGGACCTTTGGCGCTTTCATCAAGATTCGTTCGGCGATACCGACGCGACGCGCTTTGTTTGACATCGGACTGGCGGGTCCGCTGGCGGGGTTTGTAGTTGCACTTCCGTTGTCTGTTGTCGGGGTCTTGATGGTTGGGCCACCAATCGCGCCGCCGTCGTATGGACACACTATCTACTTCAACGATCCGCCGCTGTTTCGTCTGTTGGCATGGTTGTTTGGAGTGCCGCTCGAGCCAAACTCACCGATCAACCCTTACTACATGGCGGCGTGGATCGGATTGCTTGTCACGAGTTTAAATCTAACTCCGGTGGGCCAACTCGATGGCGGACACGGCGTCTTTGCCCTCTTCGGCCCACGAGCTCACGGATTGATCGGTCGCATGGCGTTCGTCAGTGCAGTGGTCCTCGCCATCCTTGGCTTCTGGTGGCATCGCAGCCCGAGTGGTTTCCTCTTCGCAGTCTTACTGGGAGTAATCCTCCGCTTCCCCCACCCGCAGCCGGCAACAATGGAACCCCTGGGAACAAAACGCGTAGCGATCGCGCTCCTGACGCTAATCGTCTACGCATTGTGCTTCTGGCCCTTCCCAATCACGATCACGTGACACCGGCGTTCTATCGTCGCTTCTTTCTCTTATGCTTTCCCTTCTTAGGCGGCTGCCGAAACCCCTTCCGAATGAGCTTCGAAAGCAAGTGTTGCTCAAAACGCTGAAGTAGTTCGACCGACGGATCGTGCGCAGATGCGTTTGCCAAAGAACGAGTTACTAACTCGTATGCCTCTGTTCGACGATTCAATCGAATTAGATAACGAACTGCTTCTGCGGCTACCTTGATAGTCCGAGGATGTTTTTCTCCAAATGTCTCGCGATACATCACTAACGCCTGTTCGGAATAGTCTAACGCCAGCTCCGGCTTCCCCAGTTGACCATGCCAATAACCGAGTGTGCTAAGTGAACCGGCTATATCAGGATGGCTCTCCCCGAATAAGTCGCGTCGCATGGCCAACGCCTGCGCTGAATGCTCCAATGCGCGCTCGAGGTCTCCTTTTCGGCCATACCACTGCGCGAGATTGTTGAGGGATGTCGCAATATAAGGGTGGCTCTCGTCAAACA
>JAICGQ010000062.1 GCA_025923035.1 Pyrinomonadaceae bacterium
CATTGTTACCCGTACCGTTCGCGGCAGTGTTACCGGCAATGATCGTGTTCTCCACCGTCACGCTTGCTGGTCCAACCCGAATGCCGCCGCCTGTTCCTTCCGCAGCGTCGCGCGGTGGCTTGTTTGCCCCACCCTGATTAATTCCAGTGTTGCCTGCCTGAGCGTTGTTGCCACTCAACGTTCCATGCTTCAGATCGATCGTTGCGGCATTGTTATTCGTCACCGCACCGCCATGCGCAAAACCCCCGGCGCCGTGCATGCCGCAATTAAGACCGCCGTCGGTTTGGCCACCATTGCCACCGTTACCACCAACTGCCGAATTGTTCGCAAAGGTCGCGGTGTTTACGATGAGACTGCCACTGTCAGCGAAGATCGCGCCGCCGCGTGCGGCACCACCGTCGCCCGCGTTATGAGCACCCAGACAGGTTGTGCCAAACGCATTGCCGCCATTTCCGCCGTTGGCTGAAGCGAGGTGAAACGTGGAGTTAGTGATGGTGGTGTTGCCGAGGCTGTACACGCCACCGCCATTCGCTTCGCCACCAGGATTGGCGCCATTACCACCCGTTCCTGACTCACCGCCGTTCGCAGCCGTGGCCTCAAACGTCGTGTTATTGATCGTGGCCGTGCCGCCGCTGCCGACCCACAATCCGCCGCCCTGGGCCAAACCACCGAACCCGCCGTTGGTCTGGCCGTTTTGATCCTGATCGCCGCCATCACCACCGCTGGCGGCACTGTTTGCGATCTCCGACAAGTCGATATTCAGCGTGCCGTTGTCTAAATAGATCGCCCCGCCCTTAGCCGCGGAACCATTAGCGTTGTTGAAGATGCCGCCATTGCCGCCGTTCGCATTGTTAGCTGTAAACGTGCTGCCCGAAATAATGACATTGCCAGTGCCGGCGAGGCTCGCCAGACCACCGCCGCGCGCTTCGAGCGTGGTGTGTTCGTTTACGATGGTGTCACCTTTGCCAATCGCTTCGCACGACTGAACGACGACATCGGTTAACGTCAAACTGCCGCCGTTGTTGAGAATACCGCCCCCTGTGCCTGGGCTGTTCTGTGAGGCAGGATTAGTGCTCTTGCCGCTCGTACCATCATCAGCAGCTTTGCCGTTTTGAATCGCGAGATCCTCGAGAATAACATTCACGCCAGACGTGGTGATGTGAAACGCGCGGTCGCGAGTCGTTCCCGCATTCAACCCGCTCGCGTCGATGATCGTCGCGTTTGGTCCACTCGACCCGCCGCCAACGATGGTCACCGAATGAAGCGTCGTGGTGACGTCGAGGTCGCCCGTAGCCGCAGCGTTCTCTTGTGTGGAATTGGTCAACGTGAGGTTGTAAGTGGTCGCCGGTTGGAGGTTGATGATCACGGGGTCTGCGTTCACGTCAGCATTCGCGGCGAGGATTGCGCCGCGTAAACTACAATCATTTGCGGCAACCGTGCACGCGCTGGCGCCGGCATCGTCGTCAGTTCGATCAACGTCAAGTGTCGTCGCAAGCGGTGTCAGCAACACGGCAGAGGAACGCGAAGTGAAAACCAAAACTGCCGCGACCAACACGATAAGAGTCAATGCTGTCCAGGTCATTTTTCTTTTCATTGGGATGCTCCGGGTAATCGGGGTTTGGGAGTGTGGGGGATTTACGTACCCATAGTTATGTAACGCGAGGACTAAGTTTTGTACTTCTAATACACTGTTCGAGTGTTGGACCGCAAGTAAGTTTTGGCACGGTGAATAAAAGCTCGACGTGCTTAAATCAAGAATCCGTGCGATTTGACAACCTCGTTACGCGGCCATATTGTACGCGGATTCGAGAAACGCCTCCCGCCGATTCGTTTGAAGAGCAGAATAGATGAAGATTAAGCTTTCAAGCAGTCAACTTCTGCCCGCGCTCGTCCTGCTCGGCGCGCTGTTGCTCTGGATTGTCCTGTCGCTGCTGAAAGTCTTTCCGGAATCGGTCTTCCCGTCACCACTCGCCGTCGCGAAGGGTTTCGTTGAGGAAGCGCGCAGCGGCAGGCTGCTCGACGACCTGGTTGCCTCACTATTTCGCGTCACGACCGGATTTGTGCTCTCAGTGTTTACGGGAATACCCGTGGGATTGTGGCTGGGCCGCAGTCAGCGCGCGCGACAAGCGCTGTTGCCTACAATCAACTTCTTTCGCAATCTTTCACCGCTTGCCTGGATACCATTCGCAATCCTGTGGTTCGGTGTCGGTGATCTGCCAACGATCTTCCTAATCTTCATGGCGGCCTTTTTCCCGACGGTGATCGCAACGATGGGAGCGGTAGCCAGCATTCCGTCCGTTTACTTCCGCGTCGCTCGCGATTATGGTTTCAGCAACAGCAAGATACTGACGCACGTCACTTTGCCGGCGATTGCGCCCCAGGTCATCACTTCGTTACGAGTTACGGCGGGACTCGCGTGGCTGGTCGTCGTCGCGGCAGAGATGATTGCCGGACGCGCCGGACTCGGCTTCGCGATCTGGGACGCGCGCAATGGATTGCGCATGGACCTGCTCGTTTGTGGCATGATCGTTATCGGCTTGATTGGAGTGGTCATCGATCGCATCCTGGTCCAACTGACAAAAATACCCAGCGTTAGGTGGGGCTATGAGCGATAACCCGTTGCAACTCGACAACGTCTCGTTTGGCTTCGGATCGATTGCCGTATTCGAGAAATTGTCGTTGGCGGTTGCGCGCGGTGAGTTCGTAGCCATAGTTGGACCATCAGGTTGCGGCAAGACGACGCTGCTCGATCTGTTTTCGCAATTTCGCGCGCCGACGTCCGGCACGATTCAGTGTACCGGAGGCGTGCGGATGGTCTATCAGCACGACAGCCTGTTCCCATGGCAAACTGTGTCGCAGAATATCGCGCTGGGATTGAGTCATATAACAGACGCCGGCGAGCAGCGCCGCCGCATTGGCGAGATGTTGTCGTTGATAAATCTCGAGCAGTTTGGTGATACTTATCCCCATCAACTCTCGGGTGGCATGAGACGCAGAGTGGAATTGGCCCGCGCCCTTGCAGGCGATTCCGACATCCTGCTGCTCGACGAACCGTTTTCAGCACTGGATTACCTGACGCGGCTGCGCCTGCGAAACGAACTGGCGCGCATGCTCGAAGAGTTTCCCCGCACCGTGGTGCTCGTGACTCACGACATCGAGGAAGCCGCGCAGCTCGCGGATCGCGTCCTTGTCTTTTCGGAAAGACCGGCGCGCATCTGTTGCGAAATCACGTTGGAACTCAAGCGGCCGCGAGAGTTGACGCATCCGCAGGTTGTGCAAACCGTGCATCGAATCCTGGCCGAACTTGGTCTGGAACATCAGGATCGGCATTTGGCAGTACTCGCTTAAAGTTGATCGTAAGGAGGTTCGTTTGTTTCGATCTTCAGTCTCACGATGGATAGTCGGCTTGGTGTTGTTCGTTGCTGTTCTGGCGGTCGTGCGGTTCAAGCCGTGGCGTTCATTTACGACACCGAAAACTGAAAACACGCAGGCGCAAGCGGATCTGCAAGTTGGTTTCTTGCCGGTTACTTGACACCTGACGTGCCCGGTCACTGATTACGCAACCAGGACCAGCACCGCGTCTCGGTTCGAGGCGCAACGATTCACAGACTTTCCGACGGTAGTTGAATCAATCAAGAGCGGACGTCTTGAAGCGACGTTCATGATCGCGCCGCTGGCGATGAAGCTGCGGGAGCAGGGCGTTCCCGTCAAGATTGCTTACCTGGGCCATCGTGATGGCTCGACCGTGATCGTGCGCAAAGATCTTCCCGCGAAAAGTTTGACCGACTTGCGTGGAAAGACGTTCGCCATCCCGAGTAAGTACAGCAATCAATACCTCGTAATCACGAAGTTGATGGAAGATCAGGGCGTCAAACCGGAGGAGTTCCGTTTTGTTGAACTGCCACCTCCGGACATGCCCAGCGCACTCGCGGCCAAAGCAATCGATGCCTATTTCATCGGTGAGCCGCACGCGGCGAAGGCCGAGTTGGATGGCAGTGGCCGCGTTCTCTATCACGCGAAAGACATTTGGCCCGGCTTCATTTCGTGCGTGCTCGTCGTTACGGAAAAACTGATTAACGAACGGCCTGAGGTGGTGAAAGATTTGGTGCGCGGCATCGCCGAGAGCGGCGAGTGGGCAGAGACGCACCGGCTCGAAGCCGCGAAAGTCGTGTCGCCATACTTCCGCCAGGACGAGAAGGTTGTCCGATACGTGCTGACTCAGCCGCCGGATCGCGTCAGCTATCGCATGTTGACGCCGACGGACGAGGAAATGGAACGAATCCATCAGATGGCGCTGAAAGCGGGAATACTTACAAAACCGATCTCGATGAGAGATCTTTTAGACCGACGTTTCATTCCCGACGACATCAAGCCGGCTAACATTCAGGTGCAGTAAAGGAGTGAGAAGCATGCGACCATCCTCTAAGCAAACTGCGAAACCTCAACCGCAACCGAAGTCGCCGCGGGCGAAAAAATCCGTGCAACTTAAAACGACGCCGGGTAATGTCGACCGACAACCTCCAACGGCGCCGCCGGCGTACCGTCCACAACCGGTGCCAAAAGTCTTACAGCGAAAAACTTCGCCGGCCCGGAATGCGCAAGCTGCTCAATTGCCGTCTTCACGGCCACCTGCGGCGCCTCCGGTTTACCGCCCGCAACCGACGCCGAGAGTGTTGCAACCAAAGAAACTGACGCCGGCCGGCACTGGCCCACGGACCGCTTCAGTGGCGCAACTCCGCCCAGCTCCTCAAGTGACAAAATCGTCCACCGTGCAACTCAGCAAGTTAGTACGTCGGAATTTCTCGGCCGAAGTGAGAAAGACGCTCGTGCTCAAGTATGGACAACACCGGCGTCACATCATTCCGAATCACCTGATGAAGAACATGCTTCAGAACTGGTGGAACTGTCACGAGGACGATGATGAGGGCGAAAACACTACGCTGCAGAACCTGCAGATACTCCTGGACCAGATGAATAACTACATCCCGAATCTCATTCCGGGAGAGGGCAAGGCAAACAGCGCCATCGGAATGCTTTCAAACAATATCGGCAGAGAGCTTCCCGGACTCGAGGAGGACGACGCGACACCGATGGAAATCGCCGCGACCCTTGGTACCTACGGCGGCTTTCAGCAACAAACACAGCGAGAATTAATGGAGCCGGTTTTAAAGACTTACAAGAAGGACCCTGACATCAGTACCTCTCATGAAGATGCTTTCGAGATGGCGGAAGACATTCACTTCTCAGCGGATTTTGACTGGCCCGGCGGCAAGCATTTCGATCGCTGGAAGGGAGTTTATGACGAATTCAAAGCGATCGAAGCGGATCCTGAGAACGTCTCCTGGAAGAAGCTGTTGCTGACCGTTACGAAGTTCCAGAAACTTCCCAGTCCCAAATCGTAAGCTTCAACCTTTTTGAAATGGCCACTGATCTGACTGCCTCTTCATTCCGGGTTACAATCACCCGCCATGTCTTACTACCTCGATTTGGAAACCTGGCCGCGACGCGAGGTTTTCGAGTTTTATCGAAAGTTTGATAAGCCGTATTTCAATGTGTGCCTCCGTGTCGACGTCACGAATCTATTGAGCGCGTTGAAGCAGAGAGCTGACCGTCCGAGTGCCTGGTTGACGTATCACTACCTGGCGCTCCGTGCCGCAAACGATATCGAACAGTTTCATTACCGCTTGCGAGACGGGAAAGTGTTGGTCCATGAAGTCATTAACGGCGGGACCACTGTGATACTTCCGAACGAGACATTCACGCTCGTCTACTTCGATCATTCCGAGAGCTACACAACATTCATGGAGGGCGCGACGCGAGCGGTTGATGAGATTCAAACCGGCGACTGGAAGTTTCGCCCGAAGCATGAAGACGATGCGCGGATTCATTGCACGACTTTGCCGTGGATTGCGTTTACGAGCTTTTCACACGCACGACGGTGGTGGGGCAGGGAAGACTCCGTTCCGAAGATCTCGTTTGGTAAGTTTGTAAAGGAAAACGGACGAACGTTGATGCCGTTCTCCGTCGAAGTGCATCACGCGCTGATGGACGGATTGCATGTCGGGCGTTACATCGAACGCATGGAAGAGATGTTGGCGACGCCGGAAGCGTATCTAGACTAGACCACCCATTACCCCAATCACGTGCGCAAATTCTTTCCAGCCCTCCTGCTGCTTCTGATTCTCGGAAGCGTAATCGGATACACAATCGTTCGACTGACGCGTAAGCCGGCGCCGACGCCGCGTGCGTGGACAGCGGCCGTGATGCCATTCGACGGTGATGGTTCGCCGGCTGTTCTTGCCGATCCGTTTGGTGTTGCGGTTGCGGAAGATGGGACCGTCTACGTTGCTGACGCCGGGAACAACAATCGCATTCGAAAGATCGCGCCGGATGGAAACATAACTACGCTCGCGGGAGGAAGTGAGGGGTTTGCCGACGGCGCCGGAGCGCAGGCGTCATTCAACACACCGTCGGGACTCGCGATCGACGGAGATGGCAATCTCTACGTTGCGGATACGGGTAACAACCGCATACGAAAGGTGACCCCGGAAGGCGTGGTGTCGACGATCGCCGGTGATGGAACCGCTGGGTACGTCGACGGCGCGGCTGCGCAGGCACGCTTCGACGGGCCGATCGGTGTGGCGGTCGATGAGGCCGGAAACGTTTATGTTGCCGATACTTACAACGATCGTGTGCGCAAGATCTCGGTTGATGGTCAGGTTACGACTTTTCCTTCCAATGAGACTTTCAGCACGCCCTGCGGCGTCGCCGTGGCCAAAGATGGTTCGTTGTTTGTCGCCAGTACGGGCAACAATTTACTGCTCAAGATCTCACCAGAGGGCGTTGTTACTACTCTCGTCATAAACCACATCGACCTTTCGCGCCCCGTCGGGATTGCGGTCACACACGACAACTTCCTCTACGTTACCGAACTCGATCGAGCGCGCGTGATCCAAATCGCGCCGGACAACGCGAGTTACACGATTGCGTCCGAGTTTAACCAGCCCGTGGCGGTCGCGATTCATCCGAAGACGCACCAACTCTACGTCTCAGACAGTGGAAACTACGTTGTCCGCAGATTGGTCCACCAAACCGGCGCCGCTCAGGAAACGTCAAGCAGATACGAAGCCTTACCGAAACTCACGAACGAAACGCTGGGCCAACAATCACTGTTGTGGCCGCTCGATCCGCAACAGAGCCCGCACGAGGTCGTCGCCACAGTCGGCGAGGTACGCGGGAGCTTCGATTCGACTGACAGCCGTCATCACCTGCATAGCGGACTCGACGTCTTCGGCGCGTACGGCGACACGGTTCGCGCAGTGCGTGATGAAAAAGTCACGAGTCCGTTGCCAAACTGGGGCTTCGACTCACTGAACGAAGGATTTCGCGTCGGCGTCGTCTCTTACATTCACATGCACGTCGGACGCGACAAAGACGCGAAGATGTTCGACGATCCGCGGTTCATTCCAATGAGAGACGGCGAAACGCTCACTCGCGTGCGCATCAAGCGTGGGACGCGTTTCAAAGTCGGCGACGCGCTCGGCACCGTGAACCGGATGTATCACGTGCACATGAACGTTGGTCCACCGGGCGCCGAGATCAATCCGTTATCACTTTCGCCGGTCGGATTTGTCGACGACAAGACGCCCACTATCGAAAGCATTCAAGTGTTTGACAGTTCGGGATCGGAATTCAAAGACAAACAAGCAGGTCGCTTACTCGTCAACGGCGCCGTGCGCATCGTTGTCGACGCGTACGATCGCACAAATCTCAACCCGGAACGCCGCCGTCTCGGTCTGTACAAACTCGGCTTTCAGATCCTCAAGCCCGACGGTTCTCCTGCTCCGGGATTCGACGAGCCTCGCATAACCATCCTGTTCAATCGTCTTCCCCCGGACGATGCGGCGACGAAGATCGCCTACGCTGCGGAGAGCGGCATCACCGTCTACGGCAGTGCGAAGACGAGATTTCTTTACGAGGTTACGAACATCGTTCTCGACGGGCGCGCGGCCCAGGGCGTTTGGGACACCTCACAGTTGCCGAAAGGCGATTACATCCTGCGCATCATCGCCGCCGATTACTCCGGAAACGAAGCACAGGAAAACCGAGACCTCAAAGTAACCATCCGCTAGCGCAACCGCCGATAGCGAGGCTTTGCGTCAGACTTCACAATGTTGCAAAATTCCCTTTGACCCAGAAGCACAGTACCAACACCGAACCTCTGAGCGCGTGCGCGCGCGATATTTCCCAATGCATAAAACGTGCGCTGGAGGAAGACATCGGGGCCGGCGATGCCACGACTGACAGCATCGTGCCAGCCGCGACGACGCTTCGCGGACGCATTGTCGCCAAACAGGATGGCGTCGTCGCCGGTCTGACAGTTGCAAGTGAAGTGTTTCGCGCCCTCAATCCGCAGATCACGTTCGACGCGAAAGTCGAAGACGGATCGCGAGTGACAAAAGGCGCCGTTCTCGCGGATATAAGCGGCGACGCACGAGCGCTGCTAACCGGTGAACGAACAGCGTTGAACTTTCTGGGCCGAATGTCGGGAATCGCCACCCTGACGCGCCAGTTCTTAGACGCCGTTTCAGAAACCAGCGCCGCGATTCTCGACACGCGCAAAACGGCGCCTGGACTGCGCACGCTCGACAAACTCGCGGTGCGACTCGGCGGCGGCCAGAACCATCGCACCGGCCTCTTTGACATGGTCCTGATAAAGGACAACCATATCGACTTCGCCGGCTCAATAACGGCCGCCGTCGAGCGAGTTCGAGCCAGCGGTACCACGCTGCCGATTGAAGTTGAGACCCGCACGTTGGAAAATGTGCGTGAAGCGTTGGAACTCGGAGTTGAGCGGATTTTGCTCGATAACATGTCGCCGCAGACGATGCGTGACGCTGTAAACATGACAAACGGCCGGGCAAAACTCGAGGCGTCCGGCAACGTTACGCTCGAAAACGTACTCGAAGTCGCGCAGACTGGCGTCGACTTCATCTCGGTCGGCGCGTTGACGCATTCGCCGCGGGTATTTGACATGAGTTTGGAGTGGGTTGGTTAACAGAAAAGTTGATGATTACTGATACTACTACTGACGAAATATACGAAAAGCTGAGCACGCTGCTGTCTGACACTGTGCCCGATTTCGAGCTGCGTCTGAAGGCGGAGCTGGCCGCCGAGATCAACCGGCTCAAGGTGGTGAAGAACGCTGTCATCCTGGGCCACAACTACATGGAACCGGCGCTCTTCCATTCGATTCCGGATTTCGTCGGCGACTCACTCGAGCTCAGCCGCCGGGCCGCCGAGACTGACAAAGACATCATCGTCTTCTGCGGCGTGAAGTTCATGGCCGAGACGGCGAAGATTCTGAACCCGGCGAAAAAAGTGTTGATTCCGTCGGAGCGAGCCGGCTGTTCGCTGGCGGCGAGTATCACCGCCGAAGATGTGCGCCAGTTGAAACAGCAGTTTCCGGGCGTTCCCGTCGTCACCTACATCAATACCTACGCCGACGTGAAAGCAGAGTCAGACATCTGCTGCACGTCCTCGAATGCCGTCGCCGTCGTGAAGTCGTTGAAGAGCGATCGCGTGATCTTCATTCCTGACGAATACCTCGCCGGCAATGTCGCTCGCGAAACAGGCAAGCAGATCATCTTCCCGACACGCGATCCGCTGAAGCGCTTTCCAAACGAACTCGAATACCAGATGATCGGCTGGCCCGGTCGCTGCGAGGTACACGAAAAGTTCAGCGTCGAAGACATCCGGAACGTGCGCAAACAGTTTCCGGACGTCGTCATCCTGGCGCACCCGGAATGCAGTCCGGAAGTTGTCGAGGCGTCAGACTTTTCCGGCAGCACGACCGCGATGATCCGCTACGTCGAAAAGACGCGCGCTCCCCGCTACCTGCTGTTGACCGAGTGCTCGATGGGCGACAACATTGCCGCCGCGAATCCTGAAAAGGAAATGTTGCGTTTGTGCAGTGTGCGCTGCCCGCACATGAACGAGATCACGCTTGAAGACACGCTCGAATCGTTGCAGAAGGAACAGTTCGAGATCCATATCGACGAGGAGATTCGCGTGAAAGCGCTGCGTTCGGTCGAGCGCATGCTGGAAATCGGACGCGAAGATTAATCGTTAAATCCGTGACCCAAATGGACACTGTTGAGGTCCTGATCATCGGTTGCGGGATCGCGGGCGCGACCGCTGCGCTTCAGCTCGCCCGCAACCCGAACCGTCAAATCACCATCATCACTCGCGCCGGCGATCCTCACGAATCAAACACTCGTTACGCGCAGGGCGGAATCATCGGCCGCGGTCCGGAAGATACTTCCGAACTGCTCTATGAAGATATCGTCGCCGCGGGCGCAGGCGTGACGTCGCCCTCAGCCGCGCGCATTCTCGCCGATGAAGGCCCAAAGCTGCTGAACGAAGTTCTCGAGCGCACGGCGGGAGTCGTCTTCGATCATAACGAGGACGGCACGCCGGTTTGGGGACAGGAAGCGGCGCACTCACGCCGCCGAATATTGCACGTTGGCGACGCGACCGGCCGCGCGATCATGAACGGTCTCGTCGCGGCACTGAAAGAACAACCGAATATCAAGATCGAATCCAGTTCGACCGCCGTCGATCTGATCACTTTTCCACACCACTCGCGCGATCCGCTCGACAACTACCGCGATATTTCATGTCACGGTTGTTATGTTTTCGATCGTGATGAGAAGACCGTTCATCGTTATCTCGCGCATGCCACCATTCTGGCGACGGGCGGTCTCGGCAGGATCTATCGCAACACGACGAACCCGGTCGGTGCGCGCGGCGACGGACTGGCGATGGCCCATCGCGCTGGTGCGCGCATCGCAAACGCGGAGTACGTGCAGTTTCATCCGACGGCGTTGGCTGCGCCTGGTGCGGAAGGATTGTTGATCAGTGAAGCGGTGCGTGGTGAAGGTGGTGTTTTGTTGACGCCGGAATTGCGTCCGTTCATGGCCGACTATTCGCCGGAATGGAAAGACCTGGCGCCGCGCGACATCGTCGCCCGCGCGATTCATCACGAGATGGAGCAGCACGGTTACTCGTACGTCTTGCTCGACATCGCGTCGCACATGCCTGCAGCGGCGATTCGCGAGCGGTTTCCGTTTATTTACGAACAGTGTTTGAAGGTCGGACTCGACATTTCCAGAGAGCCTGTACCGGTAGTTCCGGCCGCGCATTATTTCTGTGGCGGCGTGCTGGTTGATGAGTGGGCGAAAACAACGATCGGCAACTTGTACGCGGTCGGCGAGATTAGTTGCACGGGCGTGCATGGTGCAAATCGTTTGGCCTCGACGTCGTTACTGGAAGGACTCGTTTGGGGAAACCGTGCGGCAATGGAAATCGAACGCGCCCTCGACAATCCTGCAAACGACAAACGACCAACGCGTGCGGACGTTCCGCCATGGGACGAGAGCGGATTGAGCGCCGAACCCGATCCGGCATTGATTCAGGGCGACATGCAAACGATCCAGAACATCATGTGGCACTACGTCGGACTGGTGCGCAATGCTGACCGTCTGTCGCGAGCGATTCGCGAGTTGCGTCATTTGTGGAACGAGATCGAGACGTTTTACCGGAGCACGAAGCTGTCGGACGGGTTGATTGGTTTACGCAATGCGGTCGAGGTCGCGCTTATCGTCGCGCACGCTGCGCAGCATAACCGGCAGAGTCGTGGATGCCATTACCGGCAGGATTCGGTTACAGTCACGGGCGACAGGCTTATTTGAAACTGAACAACGCAAGAACAAGTCAGGAAGGGGGCAAGCAAAGCGCGCCCCCGCTCGCGTCAGACAGCGGGGGCGTTGCCCCCTTCCTGACTTGTTCTTACCGAGCGGATTGAAGAATGGTTGAAGTGCTTACAGTTCTAGCAGTTGGTTTGGTGTTTGGCTTGAAACACGCGACGGAAGTCGATCACGTCGTGGCGGTTTCCACGATCGTCAGCCGGCATCGCAGCGTTTGGCGTTCGACTTTGGTTGGCGCGATGTGGGGCGCCGGCCATACGGCGTCGCTGCTGATCACGGGCGCCTTGGTTTTGTCGTTGCGAATCGCGATACCGGAGCAGGTGAGCAAGTGGTTTGAGTTTGGTGTGGCGCTGATGATTATCGGTTTGGGCGCACTCGCTTTGTGGCGGTCGTTACTGAACAGAAACGACGTTCACGTTCACGAGCACAGTCACGACGGCCTTTCACACGTTCACGTCCATTTTCACGAATCGGAAACGCGCCATCAGCCCGCGCGTGCGCACAGTCACGCTGTTTCCGCAGTTGGTCTGAAACCCGTGTTGATTGGTGCGGTGCACGGGCTCGCCGGCTCAGGTGCGTTGACGTTGCTGGTCTTAACTCAATTCGAATCTGCTTGGGTGGGGTTCGGATTTCTGGCTGTGTTTGGCCTCGGCTCGATCGCCGGAATGATGCTGATGTCCGGGCTGATTGGTTTACCGTTTGTACTCACCGCGCGCAATGTGGGCCGTGTTCATCGTCACCTGCAAACTTCGGCGGCGGTCCTGAGCATCGCGTTCGGTCTGTGGTACGCGTACGCCAAGGGTATCTCCTCAGGACTTTTCTAACAGCTCAACAACCTCCTCACGCTTGTACTCGATGGCGAAATCGAGCGGCGTCTTTCCGTCGTCGGTCTTCGCGTTTACGTCTGCACCTTTTTCGATCAGCATCCTTACGAGTTCGATGTTGCCGTTTGCCGAAGCTTCGTGAAGCGGAATGTGACCACCGGCGGCCCTCGCATTCACGTTCGCGCCATGCTCAATCAACAGCCGAGCGATGCCGGTTTGTTTAGCTGCAGCGGCTGAGGCGAGTGGCGTTACCTTCATCGACTCGCGCGACGACTGATTCACGTCTGCGCCGGCGGCAATTAACGCTGTGACGACTTCCGGCTGACCGAAAAACACAGCAAAGCCGAGCGGCGCAAATCCATCGGCGGAATATGCATTCACGATCGATTGATCTTTCGCGACTAGGCTCGCTACGCGCTCGGCCTGTCCAGTCGCTGCGGCCTCGAATATATCGAGTTCAACTCCCGATTCCAGCAACGCGGCGACGACGTCCTTTTTTCCGTAGTAGGTGGACTTCATGATCACGGAGACGCCGTTCTCGTCTTTGGCCCGTGCGAGCGACGGATCTGCCTGCAACATTGCTCTGACTTTTGAAACATCACCGCCGGTTGCGGCCTCGAAAAACTCCTGGCTCATTGCAGCCTCCAGTCCATTACCCCAAAAGGTGAATCGCGTCTCAGCTAGCGCACGGAATCGTTCACGCCCAACGTGAGGTTTTTATACGAAGTTGGAGAAAACTGCAAAAAATGGCGGATTCGCGCGGCTGGGAGTATTGGCACACACCTTGCCAAATAGCTGAGCGAGCGAGAGCAAGGAAGGAAGTAAGGATGAAAAAGGCGTTACTAACGATTTTTTGTTTACTGGCTATAGCGGTATCAGTGGTCCCAGCCAGCGCCCAGACAAGAAGTCGACGACTTGATAGGCGCTTTGATAATAGACGGTATGAGCAACGGGTCGCGCCCACGCGTTTGCGCAACGACACGTACACCGGACGCCGTTACAACGGCCAGTATTGGGAAGAGAGATCTTTTTGGGAGCGGCACCGCGACAAGCTGACCACGGCGATTGGCGCCGGAACAGGTGCGGCAGTAGGAGCTGCAGTGGGTGGTAAGAAAGGTGCAATCATCGGCGCGATCGTCGGTGGCGGAGGCGCGGCACTTTACACCTACGGAATTCGAGATGATGACGACGATAATATTTGGCGGCAACGCAGACGCTACTAAGAGTCGTCAATAAAGTTCGGTCACGCATTGCAAGATGAGTGGCCTTGTGGGGGCCCGGATGTGAAGGGGAGAGCACATCCGGGTCCTAACATTTTTAGCGGTGGTTTCAACCGCCGATCGCGCAAAGTTCCTGCCCTCTGCTTTTTTTGTGCTCGCCATTAGCAGCAGTTTCCCGTTTCTGTTATAGATAGTACCCGCTCTTACAGACCTTGCCGGAGACTAGAATGGAATTTCAGGAGAATGTTCTCGGCCTTATCGGGAATACACCCCTAATCAAACTCAACAGGTTGGCGCGTGACGTTAAGGCGCAGGTGTTCGCGAAAATGGAGAACCTCAACCCGGGTTACTCCGTGAAGGATCGCATCGGTGTCGCGATGATCGAGGCCGCGGAACGCGAAGGCATTCTCCGCCCGGGCGGAACAGTCGTTGAGGCCACTTCCGGAAACACAGGCATCGGTTTGGCGCTCGCCGCGGCAGTGAAGGGCTACAAGTGCATCTTCGTCATGACTGACAAGGCTTCGGTTGAGAAGTCGCGTTATTTAAAAGCGCTCGGCGCCGACGTGGTCATCACTCCCGTTTCCGCAAAACCCGGCACGCCGAATCATTACGTCTCCACAGCCAAACGAATCGCCGCTGAAACGCCGAACTCCTTTTATCCCGATCAGTATTCGCATCCCGCAAATCCCGAGGCGCACTATCGCACGACGGGACCTGAAATCTGGCGGCAAACTGAAGGCAAGATTACACACTTCGTCGCCGGCATCGGCACGGGCGGGACAATCTCAGGCACCGGGCGGTTTCTGAAAGAGAAGAATCCCAACATAAAGATCGTCGGCGCGGATCCCTATGGGTCGATCTTCAAGACGTTTAAAGAGACCGGCAACATCGTTGAAGCAACGCCTTATCTCGTCGAAGGAATTGGACAGGAGATCGTTCCACCGAACGTTCATATCAAGTACGTCGATGAAGTGGTCAACGTTACCGATCACGACTCGTTCGAGATGTCGCGACAGTTGGGACGGCTGGAAGGAATCTTCTGCGGCGGATCGACGGGTACGAACCTCGCAGCGGCACTGCGCGTCGCCGGCACACTCGACGAAAACGCGATCGTCGTGTTCATTGTTTGCGACACCGGCGAGCATTACCTGAGCAAGCACCACTCCGACGAGTGGCTGAAAGAGAAGCGGCTGCTCGCTCCGCAGCGGATGACGGCGGGGCTGATTAGCGGCACGAAGAAACCGCAGGCGCCGAAGACGCTCGTTTCGGTTGCACCATCGGACACAGTCGGCGTCGCGCTCGAAAAGATGGACGAGCTCGGGCTCACGCAGCTTCCCGTGATCGACGAAGGTAATTGCGTTGGTTCGGTGCGTGAGAACCGTGTCCTGGCGAAAGTCGTGCGTGACCGAGCGTTATTGGATTCGCCGGTCAGCGAAGTTATGGAATCGAGTTTTCCAATCGTTGACGTTGATGCGAGCTCGACCGATGTTTTGAAGCGGCTGCAAACGAGTCCCGCGGTGCTGGTGGAAGAGTATGGCAGGATCACGGGCATCATCACGCGACACGATGTACTGGATTTGAAGTTGAAGGGCGCGTCGACCTGAGCCAGGTGATCAACGGGGCGTCGCGTTTCTGAGTTTCCCTCTGCATGGCGAAAGAAGAGAGAGTGTTGGCAGCCAATCGCGCTGCCTTTCACAACTACCACATTGGCGACAAGTACGAAGCGGGTATCGCCCTGACCGGTACCGAGGTGAAGAGCGCCATGGACGGTCGCGTGCAGTTGAAAGAAGCTTACGTTTCTGTGCGCGAAGGCGAGGCGTGGTTGTTTAACGCCCACATTTCGCCGTATTCTCATGGCAACCGCGAGAACCACGAACCACTACGGACTCGCAAGCTGTTGCTCCACCGCCGTGAGATTTCCCGACTCGATGAAGCGACAGCAAAACAGGGAATGACTCTCGTTCCCACACAGCTTTACTTAAAGAACGGCCGAATCAAGATCGAAGTTGGTGTAGCGCGCGGCAAGAAGTTGTTCGACAAGCGCGAGACTGAGTTGAAGCGCACTGTTGAAAGAGAGACCCGTGCGCAATTGAAAGAACGTAATCGATAAGAAATTTGCCTTTGTACGAGATTTGAAATCCAGGAGAACCCACTCACATGCAAGTTGAAGCGAATCCGGGACCGATAGAAGAACTAGATGTTCAAGCCCTGGCGGTTGCTGTTTTCAGGAATGAGAAAGCCGATGAAGGATTCATAAAGAAGCTGGACGAACTTTCCGGCGGCCTCGTTAGCTCCGCACTCGAAGCAGAAGAGTTTGCGGGCAAGGAAGGCGAAACGTGCTATTTCCATCTCGTCGGCAACAACAAACTAAAAGCGCGGCGGCTGCTGCTTGTGGGCGCGGGTGATGCGAACGACTATAAGCTTGGCCAGATCTCGCAGTTGGTTGGAACTGCTGTTCGTTCTCTGCGCGGCAAAAACGCGAAGTCGATCGCTGTGGTGCCGCGTGCTTCCGGCGACGCCGAAGAAATGGTGGCGACCGCGGTGCAAGGCGCATTCATCGCGTTGTTCGATCCTGATAAATACCGGACCGTGGAAAAAGAGCAGAAGACAATCGATCGGCTGGTTATCGTGATCGAGGGCGCTGACAACGACGCCGCCGCACGCGGCGTGGAAGCCGGACGGATCGTCGGCGAGGCGATCAACTTCACTCGCGATCTCGCAAACGAACCCGGCGCTTACATGACGCCGACCGACATGGCCGAACGCGCGCGTGAGATCGCAAACGAGTTTGGCCTGAGCGTCGACGTCCTCGACGAAGCGCGCATGGAACAGGAAGGCATGGGGTCGTTGCTCAGCGTCGCCCGTGGTTC
>JAICGQ010000063.1 GCA_025923035.1 Pyrinomonadaceae bacterium
GACTGAGAGCGTTTGATACCTGCTCTCACGAAGTTCACCGAGGTTCCGTGGGTAATTCATAGTGTGTGGTGAAGATTCTAACCAACCTTGCCGTCTTCGCGCAGCTTCTCGAGGTGTGCCAGCACCGCTCGCTCGGCCATTGCATAGGCTTTGGGGTTCACGTCCGTGTAAACGTGCGCGACGATGTCCTTCGGATCCGTGATTCCGTTCTGCACTGCTTCCAGGATCTTTTGTTCACGGTCGAGGCGGTGCGAGATGTACTCGCCGATTTTTTGATATGGCGTGGCGACTGCGGGTCCGTGGCCGCCGAACAGCACAGACAGCCCGGGTAACGAACGCATGCGCTCGAGCGAATTCAGGTAGTCGCGCATGTTGCCGTCGGCAGGATCGATCAACACCGATCCGAAGCCGACGATGTTGTCGCCCGTGATCAGAACGCCACGCTGCGCGTCGTGAAAACAGAGATGGCCGCGCGCATGACCCGGCGTGTGCATCGCTTGCAACTGAAGCTGCGGTTCGCCGTCGAGCTTGATGATCTCGCCGTCTTCGATGAAGCGATCGACCTGAACGTCACTGAGGATCTTCGCCGTCTCGCGGTGAGCGGCGACGGTGACGTTGCCGCCCAGATGAGCCTTCAGAACATTCACTCCGCCAACGTGATCCGGATGATGATGCGTCAAAATAATCTCGCGCACCTTTCGTCCGGCGGCGATCATCTCGTCAACACACTCTGCTAACGCCTGTTGTTCCTCTTCGTAAGGCGATCCGGGATCGAAGATCAGCAACTCCTTTGCATTATGGACCAGGTAGCAACAGGTGTGTGTTGCGGGCGGCCGCGTTGGTGTGCGAACCGGGAAACAAAAGTAGTTCGGTCGAAACGTAATCTGCCGCGCGACTTCACCACGTGCGTGACGCAGCGACAGGAAACGATCGACGAGATCGGGAGTCATGCCCGCCGCCAGCATTTGCAACGCGTGCAGCGTGGGCGGCACAGCGACGACTTCATCTCGTAACCATCGCGAATACGCATCGCTCGCCGTCAACCATTCACCGCTCGCAAGCTCTCCAGCGATCACTTGCGGCTCCTGTTTTGCCGGGCACTTGACCAGGAAAAACCACGTGTCGAACCGGCGCGCGTTGAACGGCGGCGTCACCCAGCGGCCTACGTAAGTGAAATCGTCGGCGTCCAGGTGCAGATTGTAATGGTGCAACAAGGCGGACCATGACATGCGTCGCGACTCGAGATCGTCGAGCAACGACACGCGTTGACCCTTTGTCAGCGTTTCACCACCGCGCACGGCAAGCACGCCCAGCTCTTCGAACAGTTCGCGCGCAGCGCCACAGATCATCGCCGCGGTTTCTGGATTAGGAGCGTTGCGGACGTCAACGGACGCATCATCGGCGTCAATCTGTCCACCGGGAAACGCATGAAAACCGCCGAGAAAAGCAAGCTTGTCGCTGCGTTTGACCCAGAACACTTCGGGATTGTTCGGATCTGTGTCTGGCCGGATGAGAATTACTGCGGCCGCGTCTTTGGGAGCGGTGCTCGTTGACGATCGTTCCATTACTTGCTCACGACCACCGGAATCTCTCGCCGTCACCAGGGCCCCACGGCACACCGCGCATGTGGTACCCACCTTCTTCCCAGTAACCGGCTTGATCGTGTTCGAGGAAGCGAACGCCCTTGACCCACTTGGCCGACTTCCACGCGTAGAGTTGCGGGATGATCAAACGAACTGGGCCACCGTGTTCGGGCGCGATCGGCTCACCGTCGTGCGCCCACGCGAAGAGCGAATCTTCTTTCAGGAAATACTCGAGCGGAACGTTCGTGGTCCAACCGTAGTCGTAAGCAAGCGCCAGCACAAACTTCGCTTCCGGCTTCACACCCGCGAGTCGCGCGATCTCGCGCGTCGAAACACCGCTCCAGACGTTGTCCAACCTGGACCAGCGCGTGACGCAATGAAAGTCGGCGTAAACACGCACCGCCGGAAGTTGCATGAACTCGTCCAGCGACCACTTCAGCGAGTTCTCGACCAGGCCCTCAACTTCAAACGACCACGTCGCCAGATCTACTTTCGGAGTGCCGTGCGCATCCAGCACCGGCCACTTCTTCGTGCGCGACTGTCCCGGCGGCAGACGCTTCTCACGCCGCGTGTCAGGACTGATGATGATCTCCGGATCTTCAATCGCTTCCGCAGACCTTGGATCCGTCGTTTGGTACTTCGGATCGCTGAATAAATTGTCGAGAAAACTCATATTGGTTCTTTGTGCTTTGTGCTTAGTACTTTGTTGGCTGGCTTTACTGTTCAGTTTGAGCTGGACGGCTCAAAGTGAGAACAAAGCACAAAGTACAAAGCACTAAGGTCATCGCTTCGATTGCTTCTCTGCGAGCGCGATCAGTTCTTCCGGCATCCACTTTCCGACGCCCTTCGCCGTTGCGTCCGCGATGCCGACGTTTCTGTTATGCCAATCGTCGTGGTCGCCTTCCGGTCCACGCTCACGTTCATAGTTTTCCGTCTGTTCGAGACTCAACAGAATCCCGCCGACGATCTCTTTCCAGTCTTGAAACTGGATCCCCCGCCGCACGATCGGCAACCCTGCGGTCCAATCTTCTTCCGGTGCACGGTCGTCCTGCTCCGGTATCGTCAGGGTAAGCAATGACGGCATCGGACTACCGGAAAACTCTTTCACCATTTGTTCACCCACTTGCTTGTACGACCACTCGGAATGCTCCTGCCGCAAAGCCTGGGCGCGGCGAAAAAGGTCCGCCACCGTAGTTTGCTGACTCATTTACTTAACTACCTTTCTTCCACGCGAAAAACACGATGATTGCCAACGCGATTGTAATCGCTGCCGACAATAGACAGAACTGGCAGAACGCCCGGATCACGAAAGCCTGCAAATAGAACAGCCACAGGCTCACGAGCACCATCGCTCCGACGAGCGGCAGTAACAGTTTCCCCGCGATTCGATATCCGAACGCGGCGAGTGTCGACAGACTGAAAACGCTGAAATAAGCCGCGGCGCCAAAGGCCGCGAGGGGGATACTGGCGACTACGGAGAATCGACTGGTGAGCACTTCCTCACAACCGCCCGTCACCGAGCAAGGAACGCTCTGCCCTGCCATATGCTGAACCGTGAGGTAGAGAGCATCGATGAGACCAACCAACGCAAACACTGCCGCGAGGACGTAGATCCATCTGGTACTCGTTCTGAAATCGGTGTTCTCAACAGAAACCACAAATAATTCCGATCCACTACGCGCAAATCACTTTTGCTGGGCGCCGGAAGCTTTTAATTGATCCAGAATCAAGACTCGGAGAGTTTCCGGAGGCAACATCTGAAACGGAATCTCCCGATCGTTGATAAAAACAGTCGGCGTGCTATTCACTCCCAACGAGCGCGCGCGTTTACCGTCGAGAAATATCCGTTGCTCGACGCGATCGCTTTCCACGTCGCGCTTGAAGCGTTCGACGTCCAAACCGAGCTGCTTCGCGTAACCTTCAAATACCGATTTCACATCGAATTCGGTCTTCCATCTATTCTGGTTCTCGAATATCAGCGCGTGCATTTCCCAGAACTTACCCTGCAGTCCGGCTGCTTCTGCGGCCGACGCGGCTGGAATTGCGTGGTCGTGGTTCGCCAGCGGAAACTCGCGGTAAGTGAAGTGCAACCGGTCGCCAAACTCTTCTTTCATCTGCTTCACGATCGGATGAAAAGCGCCGCACGGCGGACACTCGAAATCGCCAAACTCCTCGAGTCTCACGGGTGCATTCGCCGGACCGATAGTGTGCGGCGGATCCGCGCCGGGAACGCCGGTTTTGACTGGTCCAAGAGTCGGCGACGGCTTGGCGGCGGGACCCTGTGATTGGTTTTGATTAGCTGCCGTTGAAGTTGGTTTTCGCGTCATGTACACGACGCTGCCGACCGCGACGCCGAGGACGACGAGAATGATGATGAAAGGTAGTATGCGTTTCATGTGATAAGCAGAGTTGCATCAAACCGCGGCCGCGAGCGTTGCCGCGAGTGACCGGAAGATGTCGCGACCATCGCTCGATCCGAGCAGGTCTTCACACGCGCGTTCCGGGTGCGGCATCAAGCCGAGCACGTTGCGCTGGCGATTACAGATGCCGGCAATGTTGTCGCGAGAACCGTTCGGATTAGCAGCCTCGGTGATCGTTCCAGCCGGATCGCAATAGCGAAACACGATGCGGTCTTCCTTTTTAAGTTCGTCGAGCGTTTGATCGTCGCAAACGTAGTTTCCTTCCGCATGCGCGATCGGAATACGAAGCACAGAACCCGCTTGAATTTCATTTGTAAAAGGACTGTCGGACGTTTCCACCCGCACGTGTACGTGATCGCAAATAAAATGCAGATCGCGGTTGCGAATGAGCGCGCCCGGCAGGAGTCCGGCCTCACAAAGGATCTGAAAACCGTTGCAGATCCCGAGTACAAACCGGCCGCTTTCTGCAAACTTACTGACCGAATTCATCACCGGTGAAAAACGCGCGAGCGCCCCGGCACGCAGGTAGTCGCCGTAGGAGAAGCCTCCGGGAATGATGACGGCGTCGTAGGTGCTGAGATCCGTTTCGCGGTGCCAGATGAAGTCAACCGGCTGGCCGACGTGTTTGGAGATCACGTGGTAGGCGTCGTGATCGCAATTAGAACCCGGAAAAACGATAACGCCAAACTTCACGCTTCTATCTCCACGCGGTAATCTTCGATTATCGGATTAGACAAGACCTCGCGAGCCATTTTCTCGACTGATTCGCGGGCCTGCTGCTGGTCGACGCTCCCGTCGAGCGCGATCTCGAAGTATTTCCCCTGGCGCACGTCAGATATGCCGGTGAATCCGAGCAGCTCGACCGAGTGATGGATGGCTTTCCCCTGCGGGTCGAGGACGCCGGATTTCAGGTTTACGAACACTTTAGCTTTCATGGTTGGCCGTTTAGCAAACTCAACAAAACATTGGCTAAAAAACAGTTATTAGACTAATATCTCCCGCCTGTGACTTGCCCAGCTTTCTTTAGGAGAAACTTATAATGCAAAACCCTCCGCCCGTCCAAACGAGCAGCCAGTCAGTCGCGCAAGTGGCCAAATCGAGTACCGGGCTTGATGAGAACGTTGCAGCGTTATTGTCCTACCTTTTTGGTTGGATCTCGGGATTGATTTTCTTCCTGATCGAGAAAGATAGCCGGCTGGTTCGCTTCCACGCCATGCAGTCGATCTTGCTGAACGCGGTCGGGGTCGTTGTCGGTGGCGTGCTCTGGGTCGCGGCGATAATCCTGGCGATCATAGCCAATTTGCTTGCCGACGCCCTGGGCGCATTGGTCTGGATTTTGGCCATGCTGATAATTGGCGCTTTCGGTATCGCGCTTTTTGCCGCCGCGATCCTGTGTTTGGTAAAGGCTTACCAGGGCCAGTATTTCAAACTGCCGGTGATCGGAAACTTCGCCGAGAAGTTTTCAGCGAAATAGCGCTCGGCGCCCGTTTACCGAAAGACCCGTTCAAAGATCGAATCGACGTTTCGCAGGTAGTGGTCTAACGAGAAGACCCGATCGATCTCCGCTTCTGACAGGCGCGACTTGATCTCGTCATCAGCCTTGACGAGTGTTTGGAAGTCGCGGTCCTCGTCCCAAACTCGCATCGCATTTCGCTGCACCCAATCGTAAGCCGTTTCGCGGGAAACGGCTTTGTTTGTGAGTGCGAGTAAAAGCTGGCCGCTGAAGATCAAACCTTTCGTGGCTTTCAGGTTTTCCAGCATCCGCTCGGGATAAACCACGAGCCCATCGATCAATCCGATCGTTTTTTGCAGCATGTAGTCGAGCGCGATGCTCGAATCAGGCAGCACTACGCGTTCGGCGGATGAGTGAGAGATGTCGCGTTCGTGCCAGAGTGCGACGTTTTCGAGGCCGACCACGCTGTTTGCGCGAACAACACGCGCCATGCCGCAGATGCGCTCGGAAATAATCGGATTGCGCTTGTGAGGCATCGCGCTGGATCCTTTTTGCCCCTTCGTGAAACGTTCCTGCGCTTCGCGAACTTCGGTGCGCTGCCAGTGACGAACATTGAGCGCCATCTTTTCGAGCGTCGAGGCGATGATCGCAAGCGTCGTCAGGTATTCCGCGTAAACGTCTCGCTGAATCACCTGCGTTGACACCAGCGCTGCTTTCAAACCGAGCCGCGCGCAGACGCTCTCTTCAACCGACGGATCGAGATGCGCAAACGCCCCAACTGCGCCGCTGATCTTCCCGACCGCGACGCCCTCTTTCGCTCGCAGCATGCGTTCGCGATTGCGGCGCATCTCGTCGTACCACAGCGCGAACGTCAAACCGAAGGAAGTCGGTTCGGCGTGAATGCCGTGCGTGCGTCCGACCTGCGGCGTGTTCTTAAACTCGAACGCGCGGCGCTTCAGTGCCTCCATCAACTGGTCCAACTTCGGCAGCAGAATGTTTGACGCGTCACGCAGCAGCAACGCATTCGCGGTGTCGACGACGTCGGATGATGTGAGTCCGTAGTGAACGAAGCGCGACGCGTCACCGATCGACTCGGCCAGGTTCGTCGTAAACGCGATGACGTCGTGATTGGTCGTTTTCTCAATCTCGTTGATGCGTTCGACCGAGAACTTCGCGCGTTCCTTAATCTGTTGCAGCGCATCGCGCGGAATGACGCCGTTCTCGGCGTGGACTTCGCAGACGGCGATTTCGACGTCAAGCCATTTCTGAAACTTGTTTTGCTCGGACCAAAGCGCGCCCATTTCGGGCAGTGTGTAGCGATCTATCATTTTAAATTTGTGGAATTCACAAGGTAGCGCGCGAGCAGCCAGCGGCCGTCCTCTTCGATCAGTGTAAAAGTCTCCATCCCGCCGCCGCGTTCAAACCTCGTTTCATAACTCAGAATGTAAACATGTCCCTTCAGCGGTCCGCCGGAATTCTGTTGTTCGGCTGCCGACTGGAGAGATCGGCTGGCAACTTTGCCGAGTTTGGAACGCAGGGTTCGAAAGACCTCGTTGGATTGTTCGAGGGTGACGTCTCGTTTCCACAACTCTGACGAGTCGGTATAGATCTGCTCGTAACGCTCCGAATCGATGTTGCTGCCGATGTTCGTCACTACTTCCTCGACTTCCGACGGCACTCGTTGGCGTTGGTTGCTAATGCCGCAGGCGCACGCCGTTGCCGCCAAAATTAAAGCGATCGCACGAATCGGTCTGCTCATACTTCGATCCAGGGCGTCGGCTCCTTCGGATATGACAGAGAGATTTCAGTCGAACCGCAACTGTAAAAGAGCGGCGCCTTTTCCTGTAGCGCGACTTCGGCGTTGATCTTGGCGAGATACGGATTGTTCGCGCGTTGGGAAAGGTGGGCCAAAACGATGTACTTTGCGCAACCGTCGAAACCGTGCTTGATCCAGTCCGCGAGATCTTCATTCGACAGGTGGCCAAGGCGCGAAAGTATTCGTTGCTTCAGTTCCCACGGATAAGCATCGCAGGCCTTAAGCATGTCGCGGCTGTGATTCGACTCGATCACGATCGCGGCACAGCCGCGCAAACGTTCACTCACGAGTGTGGTGATGTGGCCGAAGTCCATCACGGTCGCGATCTTCACGCCGTGGTGCGTTGCGGTGAAACCGAAGTTGTCGACAGCGTCGTGCGGTATGGTGAACGGATGGAAGTCGATCTCGCCGATGCGAAAGTCTTTGCTCGACTCGATCTGCTCGACGCGATCGCGCAACGCGTCCTGGCGTCGACGTGGTTCTTCGTTAGCGACGTTGAAACGTTCGCTGACGTAAGCTTCGAGTGTTTTTGCCGAGATGTAGACGGGACAATCGACGGAGCCTAACAACACGCGCAATCCGCCGGCGTGATCGCCGTGTTCGTGAGTGACGAGCACGCCATCGAGGCGCTGCGCGTCTTCACCGACCATCGCCAACCGGCGCATGATCTCTTTCGCGCTCAGACCGGCGTCGACAAGCACGCGAGTATTGCCTGCGACGATCAGAACCGCGTTACCAGTTGATCCGCTCCCGAGAACGGTAAGTTTCATCGAGCTTGCTCTAGCACAAATAGAAGAAGGCAGATGAAATTTACCACTTAAACCGGAAAACGGCTATCCGTGTGTTTTTAGATCTCCAGGCGAGAACGATCGACGTTGAATCCGTTGAGATTTCCGAGCGCGCCGAGTGCGATGGTTTCCGAGTTGAAGTAAGTGCGCGCCATCTCCTGAAGTTGTTCGACGGTGATCTTGCGAATCTTTTCGATCACTTCATCAGGCGAGATACGACGTCGGTGAATGATCTCCTGTCGCGCCAACGTGCCTGCTCGTGCACTCGACGATTCGAGTCCCAAAAGAATCGAGGAGATCGCCTGGTCCTGCGCGATGCGAAGCTCTTCATCGGAAACCGGCTCACGAACAACTTTGCGCAGTTCGCTCAACGAGAGATCCAACACTTCTTCGAGTTGTTCGGGCGACGTTCCGGCATAAATATTGAAAACGCCGACATCGGAAAACGCACTACCCGCAGCGCCGACTGAATAGGCCAATCCACGTTCCTCGCGAACCTCCTGCCAGAGCCGGCTCGACGTACCGCCGCCGATCACGGACGCCAGCAAGCTTGCCGCGTAACGATCTTCATTGAGCGCGTCAGGCCATGGGGTGGCGATCACGAGATGCGCCTGTTCGAGTTCATTCTTCTGTTCGATCAGGATCGGCGCTGCCGCACGCGGACGCGCGCCGTCGAGTGCAAGCGGCCGAGCACCGGCGCCACTCTCGCAGCCGTCAAAGGCATGGCCAACGAGTTCAACCAGGCGCGCGTGCGCGACGTTCCCCGCTGCCGCGACGACGAGATTGTTGTACGAGAACTCGCGCGCGTGAAATGCGACCGTCAACTTGTGATCGAAAGTCGGGACAGTCTCTTTCGTGCCTTCGATGGGACGTCCGAGCGGTTGATTCGGGAAGTACGCGGCGTTGAAGAGCTCGCCCAGGAGCTCGTCGGGCGTGTCTTCGACCATTTTCATCTCTTCGAGAATAACTTTTTGCTCGCGATCGAGGTCTTCCTGCTCGAAACGAGGGTGGGCGACAAGATCGGCCAGCAGATCAATCGCCTGCGGCAGCGCCACGTCCGCAACCTTAGTCGTAAAACCCGTCATCTCATGGGTTGTATAGGCGTCCAGATGTCCCCCCAAACGGTCCGTTTCGACCGCGATATCGCGAGCGGTACGACGCCGGGTGCCCTTAAACACTGCGTGTTCGATAAAGTGACAGATCCCGTTGAGTTCGGCCGTTTCATGGCGTGAACCGCGCCGAACCCAGATGCCGGCAGTCACAGATCGGAGGCCAGGCATGTGTTCAGTCAGGACAACGATCCCGTTCGGAAGTTTTGTGGATTGGACTTCGTCGATCATCTGTTGGAAATCAAACAGTGCGAAACGGGCTCCGTGGGTGAATGGGGTGAGGAATCCTAGCACGACCCGGGCGGAAGCGGTAGCGAGGACGCCGTTCGGCTCAAAAACAATAAAAAACGCGGCAAAATGCCCATATTTACCTCATCCTTTACTTGACAGTCCCTTTCCTGTGAACGACAATATTTCGCCTGTCGTGCTCCCCGTTCGCTTCCCAGGGACTCTGGTCGTCGCGGAGGTCTTAATCACATGAGAAGAGCGTTGAGTCTTGGCCTGTCCTGGATCGCACTGGTGTCGTTAATGACCAGTCTGGCCCAGGCCGCTCCGTCGAGCAAATCACTCGCAACCATCACCGGCACCGTCAAAGATAACAAGGGCAACCCGCTTGTCGGCGCCCTGGTGTCGATGTTGCGCGAGGGCGCGAAGCATGGGGCCAAGGAAGCACGCACCGATGAAAAGGGAAACTTCATCGCGAAGGTCTCGCCGGGACGTTACGGAATCAGGGCGATCGCGCAGGGGTTCAACGAAGTTGTCTTTTCGTCAGTTGAAGTGAAGGCCTCGCAGGAGCTGATTTACAAGTTCAATCTCGAACCGGTTGGTTACGGCAAAACATTGCCCGAACGTCGTCGAGATCGAGACGACGTCAAGTGGGTGCTGCGTTCGACCCAGTCGCGACGATCGATCTTCCAGATAGATGAAAACGAGGACCCAACTGTCGCGGCAGTCAGAGACGCAGAAGCCGCTGCGCAAATGCCGGATTCGTCGGAGACGATGGAGAGCGCGCCAATCGGACCCGCTGATTCAGAAAGACACGATTCACGAATCAGGCCTCGCGGCGTTTTAGAAACTTACTTCGCAAGCAACTCATACGGTCCTTCTTATCCCGGTGTAAATTTCGCACTCGCCACTCCCGTTTCAGAAAACGTCGAACTGATCTTCTCCGGGCAAACCGGACTCGGCGATGCTCCTGAACGCGTTGAGGCAACAACTCGCATCCGTATCGGCGAACGTCATCGCGTCGGCGTCACAGCTTCCGGCTTGCGTTTCGAAGCTCCTGTTTGGACCAGAATAGTGAACGATCAGGACGCGCTGCGCGGGCAGATTTCATTGCGCGCCGTTGATGAGTGGATCGTGCGCGACGGCATCGTGATCGTGATGGGTCTCGACTACTCGCGTTTCATCGGCGCGGGTGGCGCACACGCATTCACGCCGCGCTTCGGCGTCCAGTACGACGTCAACGCGCGTACGCGAGTGAAAGCTGCATTCGCCTCAGGTGGTGACGAAGACGGAATTCAGAGCGTCGCGACGTTTGAAGACGAGCAGGTAGTTTTTCGCGGCAACACAGTTCGTCCGGTCGCATTTATCGACGGACAAGCAGTGCTCGAACGGAGCCACCGGCTCGAGTTCGGAGTCGAACGAGTGCTCGATAATCATTCCAACGTTGAAGCGACGGCTTTCTTCGACACAACGAGCGGGCGCGGCGTCGGCTTCATGGCGATGCCGTCAACAGCGTTCTCCGGCACCGCCGCAGGCGACGACTTCCTGCACGTTGCGAATCAACAGGGTTCGTCGCGCGGTATGCGCGTCGTTTATACGCGCCGCTTGAATCGCGTATGGACCGCCTCCGCCGGTTACGCATTCGGACGCGGCCAGCGACTCGCTTCCGGCTTCTCAACTCCATCGGAATTGTTTGAAAGCGGATTGTTCCAAACCGCCGCGCTGCAACTCGGCGCAGGGTTCGACACTGGAACTCAAGTCCGCACCGTGCTGCGCTTCTCTCCGGAAGCGACCGTGTTTGCGATCGATCCCTTCGCAGGTCGCTTAGGTGTTTACGATCCATCGTTGAGTATTCAGGTGACGCAGGAGCTTCCGAGTTTCGGCCTGCCGGTTCGGGCCGAAGCGATTCTCGACGCGCGCAACTTGCTCGATGCTCAAGCGAATTCTGAGAACGGTGATGTGCTGACTTTTGTCGGAACTAATCGACGGTCGGTGCGTGGCGGAATCTCGGTCAGGTTTTAGCGACGCGCTAAACAGCGCTCGATAACGTGAGCGGTCCGCCAACTACTTCCTCCTCGTCACGCTCCCTTATCGAGTAAAGCTGCGCGGCGCGCGCACGGCGCCCGGCAACTCTAACAAAGTCGCCCATAGCCCAAAACCTTCCAAATTCTCGGAAAACTCCGAAAAGTTGGATGGTTGAGTTTGCTGAACTCAATATCGAGAAAGGCAAAACACTGGGTACATTCCTTGCTTTAAAAGGTCGGATCGGCCAATTGTCTGAATTGGTTAGAAGGTGCGGAAGTCAGTGAAGGGTTCGGTACTCACAACTAGGACGTGGTTCCTGCTCATCGGCGCGGTGCTTTTGATTAGCGCCGGCGTGCTGAACTTCGGCCAACGAGCCCGGCATCAGACACCGCCAACGGACGGCGTGACGTGGGTCGACACCAACCAGGGCATCATCGCCCAGTCCATTGAGCCAAACTCCGCTGCAGACCGCGCCTGGTTGTTACCAGGCGATCGCCTGATCGGCATCAGTTTCGACGGCCGAACCAAGCCTGACGAGATCGTGCGAGCGCGCGACGTGCTGCTTTATCTGGAAGAGGCTGGCGTGAACGGTCAGTTGCACTACGTGATGCAACGGCCTTCTTACCCGCCGGAGATCCGCGAATACTGGGCCGACCTCGATCGCATCGGCAGGATCGACCGGTGGACACCGCGCGACTTGTACGTCAACTTGATCGGCGTGATGTACCTGCTCGTCGGCTTTTTCGTCCTCTTCAAACAAGGCGGACGAGCACCTTACGCGCTGCACTTCGCGACCCTTTGTCTGGCGGCGTTTGTCTTCCACTTTTACAAACCGGCGGCAGCTTACGACGATCTCGATCTCGCGGTCGGATTTCTCGACATGGCCGCGTTTGTTTTATTCCCGCCGCTGTTCGTTCATTTCTGCGCGCTCTACCCGACGCGACAACAACTGTCGCCCGCGCATCGTTGGCGTGCGGTCCTGTTCTACATTCCGGCCATTCTCCTGCTCGTATTCACAATCGCGATGTTTTTGCGAGACGAGTTGGCGAAAGGCGTTTCGGACCTCAGGAGCATTCCCGTAAACGAATCGCTGGTCCTGGTTCTTTACTGGTTGACCATGGCCCATTTCATAATCGCGCTCGTGGCCGGGGCGGCGCTATTGATGCGCACGCTCAATAAAGCCAAGAGCACGGTTGTTCGTCAGCAAGTGAAGTGGGTGATGTGGGGAACGGTGCTCGCCATCACTCCGTTTGTTTTTCTGTACGGTCTGGTTTACCTCTTCGGCGCGCCGACCGATCGTTGGTTGACTGACGTCGCGATTCTGCCGCTGGCAATCATTCCGTTTGCTTTCGGCTACTCGGTCCTCCGTTACCGTTTGATGGACGTCGAACTGGTCGTGCGTCGCGTGTTTGTTTATGCGTTTACGACGCTCGCGATTTCGCTGCTGATCGGAACTGTCGTCTACGCAGGGGGACTTTACGCGTTCGGTTCCGATCAACCCTTCAATGCCGGCGAGATAACTTTGCGCGTCGTGGTCGCGGTGCTCGCGATGGCGGCGATCGTGATGGTGGCTGCGCCGGTCAAACACTTCCTTCAGGAACAAGTCGACCGGCTGTTCTACGGCGAACGTTACGATCTCAGAAACAGTCTGCTTGATTTTGGCCGCACGCTCTCGGCGACGACGGCACTCGATCCGCTACTTGATGCACTGGTCAGCCGTCTTCAGGAAGTGATGAATGTCGGGCGCGTTGCGATCTTCGTTGAAGACAGGCATTCACCGTCCGGTTACACAGTCGCCCGTGCTGAAGGTCTTTCAGCCCCGGTGGTGGTGCCGACTGATTTCCGCGAGATGATTCGCGTGCGCTCCGCGGAAACCGGGGTTGTGCGGGCCGACGATCTCGACCTGACGGACTCCGCGGGCTCCGTCAGACGAACGCTTCATTACTTCGTGCCGTGTGTTGTTCGTGGACGCATGGTCGCTGTGATTGGCCTGGGACGATCCGTTGACGGCGCGCTGCTTTCGTCGGAAGACGTTGAGATTCTGCGAACAGTGTCGGGCTATGTTGCGGTCGCTATCGAGAACAGCCTGCTTTACAAAGATCAGCAGGAACGCGCCGCTGAGTTGAAGCTGCTGAAAGAGTTCAACGAGTCGATAATCGAGTCGATCAACGTTGGACTGTTAGCGGTGGATCTCGACGGGCGTGTCACCCGTTTGAACTCCGCCCTCGAGCACATTCTCGATCTTCGTCGCGACGCTTCAGTCGGCCGCCGCGTTGAGGATTTATTCTCCGAAGATTTTGCAGACACATTGCACCAGGTGCTGGGTAAAGACGGCTGGCGGCTGCGTGAGATTCGAAACATCTACAAACTGCACACGGCCACGCTTGGCAATCGCTCGCTAGTCTTGAACATCGCGCTCGCGCCGTTGCACGACGGACAAGAACAAACCGGCGCGCTCGTTGTTTTGGAAGACGTAACGACGCGCATCAGTCTCGAAGAACAGTTGCAGCAGCGCGAGAAGCTGTCGTCTATCGGTCTACTTGCTGCCGGCGTCGCGCACGAAGTGAACACGCCGCTCACGGGCGTTTCGTCGTATACGCAGATGCTGCTCGGAATGCTCAGCGAGACGGATCCGAAGCACGCGTTGTTACAGAAAGTCCGCGCGCAGGCCGAACGTGCGACGAACATCGTCAACAACCTGCTCAACTTCTCACGCACCGGCAGTGCGACCGAGTTTGCCGAGATCAACATCGAGCGCGTCCTTGACGACACGCTGCAATTGCTCGAACCGCAGTTGCGTCGCAACCAGATTGAGATCGTTCGTTCCTACGAGGAAGACGTACCGCAAGCTTACGCAAACGCCGGAAAGCTCCAGCAGGTGTTCACCAACCTGATCCTCAACGCCCGCGACGCGATTCCCGATGGCGGCCGTATCACTGTTTCCACGAGCACTGCCGACGACGGATCGCCGATCGTCGAGATTACCGACACCGGTATCGGCATCGCGCCGGAAAACGTCGCCAAGATTTACGATCCGTTCTACACGACGAAGGGCGTGGGTCAGGGCACGGGCCTCGGTTTGGCGGTTTCGTACGGCATCGTCCAGGAACACGCCGGCCACATCAGCGTCGACAGCACGCCCGGCCGCGGCACCACCTTCCGCATCACCCTACCAAGCGCGCGCGTCCGCGCCCGCCTCCAGGCCGTTGGCGACTAGGCGCGCCCGCGCTTTTAATTTTTAAATCAGAGTTTGAAGTTGGACGGTCGCGTAGCTAAACTAACGCGATCCAGTTGTTGTTATGCAAATGAAAACCGAAAGAAGAAACTCGCGGAAGGGCTCCGTCCTCGTCGTCGACGACGAGGAGATCATGCGCGAGGTGCTCGAGACCCTGCTGACAGCCGAAGGCTATCGCGTCGATCTCGCAAAGACAGGTGAAGAAGGACTAGAAGCTTACGGGCGACGCGCATTCGACGTCGTGTTGCTCGACGTGTCGATGCCGGGCATCGGCGGCCTGCGAGCGCTCGAAGAGTTTTTGAAGATGGATCCGGAGGCCGTGATCGTGATGATCACTGCTTACGCAACGTTCGACACGGCCATCGCCGCCTGGGAACGCGGCGCGTTTGGCTGCATCCGCAAGCCGTTTCAAAACGAACAGATCACCGGCACGATCCAGAACGGAATCAAACGGCGTCGCAAGGAAGAAGAGCGACGCACGCTGCGACGCGCGATGAGTAAGGCCGTCGATCGTGGCGAGATCATCGGCCGATCGGACGTGATGCAGGAAGTTTTCCGGCTGGTGGAACAGGTCGCGCCGGCGCGTTCGACGGTGCTGATCACCGGCGAGAGCGGAACTGGTAAGGAGTTGATCGCGAAAGCGATTCACGAGGCGAGCACTCGTGCGGGACGTCCCTTTGTAACGGTCAACAGTTCAAACATTCCGTCGGAGTTGTTGGAGTCGGAATTGTTTGGCCACACGCGCGGTGCTTTCACCGGCGCAGTAGCGGCGAAGAAGGGCCTGTTTGAAGTTGCGGACGGCGGTTCGATCTTTCTCGACGAGATTGGCGACATTCCGCCGGAAACGCAGGTGCGTCTGCTGCGCGTCATTCAGGAACGCGAGTTCACGCCACTCGGCGACACCGCGCCGCGCCGCGTGGACGTTCGCATCATCGCTGCGACCAACATCGATCTGAAAGAAGCTGTACGACAGGGAAGTTTCCGCGAAGATTTGTACTATCGTCTCGCTGTCGTGCCTATCGAATTGCCGCCGCTGCGCGATCGACGCGAAGACATTTTGCCGTTGGCCCAACACTTCATTCAGAAGTACAACGAAGAAAACGGACGTGAGGTGTCGGAGCAGTTGGCGCCGGAAGTGTTGGCGCTGCTCGAAGCGTATTCGTGGCCGGGTAATGTTCGCGAGTTGGAGAATGCGGTCGAACGCGCGGTTGTTATTGCGCCAGGCGACGAGATCACCAAAGAATGTTTGCGCACTGAGATTAGCGATCCGAAGTCGGTGACGACGGGTCATCACGACGGCGCCAGTAATCTAGCGGTGGGCGATATCGGACGCGGGATCAACTTTTACGAAGAAGTGCGGCGGTTCGAAATCGATTTAATCCGGCGCGCACTGGAACAGACGAGCGGTCATCAATCGCGCGCCGCACGGCTGCTCGGAATGAACGCGACGACGCTCAACTCGAAAATCAAAACTTACAACATCAACCTGAGACCGTAAGCTATTCACAAATGAAGCGACGCGAACTCGATGGCTGTCCAATAACCGGGGCGCTGCAAATACTCGGCGATAAATGGACGATGCTCGTCGTGCGCGAGTTGGTGGCTGGTCCAAAGCGGACGATGGAGTTGCTGAACAGTCTTTTTCCGATCAGCAGCCGCACGCTGGTTGGCCGGTTGCGCGACATGGAAAACGACAACTTCGTCGAGCGGATCGATTTCGGTGGGAACCCGCCGCACATTGAATACAGGTTGACTGAGCGCGGGCGTTTGTTGTTGCCGCTGCTTGAATCGCTGCGGCAACTCGGTTTGTCTCTTGGTTGTAATGATTGTGAGGACCGCCGGCAGCGACTCGGCGCCTACTGTGAACCCTGCCCACTCAACGACGACGAGATCGCCATCCCCCCGCCACCTGCCCATCGCCCCGCCACTCCACGCCGCGACAAAGACGATTCGATCGTTTTACTGTAAATGAACAATCCACCAACGGCAGTTGGTGGGATTCACCAGTTTGTTGGGCTCC
>JAICGQ010000064.1 GCA_025923035.1 Pyrinomonadaceae bacterium
AATCGAGGCTTCGCGCGCGAGAATGGCGATCGGCAACGCGCCCTTGATCGCGCGCACTCGCCCGTCGAGTGACAACTCACCAACGCACAGGATGTGAATCAGATTCTGAGCTTCAGCGAGATCGCCGTTGACGCCGAGGATCCCCAACGCGATCGGCAGATCGAAACTCGCGCCCTCTTTACGCACGTCGGCAGGCGCGAGATTGATCGTCGTCTTTTGCAAGGGAAACCGGTAACCGCAGTTTTGGATCGCCGCACGAATGCGTTCGCGCGACTCCCGAACAGCGGCGTCCGGCAGACCAACGATCGTTACTGACGAAACGGTGTCGTTGTCGGTGCGAGTGGACGCGACATCGACCTCGATATCTACGAGGTCGGCGTCGATTCCATAGACTGCGGCGGAAAGAGTTCGATAGAGCATGTGAGGAAGCTCCTTGAAATTATTGTGAGGAACACGAATTTTAACGAACTAACAAAACTTAACGACGGCGCGATGGAGCAGCCGCAGTTGACGGAACTTTGATTTCCTGTCCGGCTTTGAGTTCAGCGTCAACCGGAATGCCGTTCAGTCGCGCAACATCATTTGCGTCGAGGTTGCGAGCTTCGGCGATCCGCGCAATCGTGTCGCCCTTGCGAGCGCGAACTTTATTAACGGTCGCAGACGGCGCAGCATCGGCCGGATTACCGGTCGCGCGCACCCACTTCGTGAGTTTCACGTTGCTGCTCGGAACGACGAGTTTGTTGGTCGACTTCAGATCGACGCCGCCGTTCATTGCCTGCAATTGAGCGACGTTGATACCGGTGCGGTTCGCCACCGTTTGCCAGTCTTCACCAGGCGCTACTGAAATCACTCGCGCCGTTTCGCGTCGTTCAGGAGCGATTCGCTGCAGCACTGTTACGAACTGCTTCGAACGTCCGGCCGGAACTCGAAGATCGTAGCTTTCACCGCGCGGGGTGATGTCGCGCCGCAACTCCGGATTCAGCGAGCGAATGTGATCGACACTGCTGTCGGTCGCATCGGCAATGAGTTGCAAACTGGTCGCGGTCGGAACTCGAACAACATCGTACGACCACGGCGCGTCGGGCTTGATGCCTTTGAATCCATACTTCTCAGGATTCTTGGCGATCAGAATCACCGCGAGGATGTTCGGCACGTAGTTGCGTGTTTCCTGCGCGATGTACGGATAGATCATCCAGAAGTTGGCGCTACCGGCACGCGAGATAGCGCGATCGATGTTGCCTTCGCCGGTGTTGTACGCGGCCATCGCAAGTTCCCAGTTGCCGTTGTAACGATTGGCAAGCCATTTCAGGTAACGTGCGGAAGCGCGAGTTGATTGTTCGATACTATTGCGTTCGTCAATGTATGCATTCTGGCGCAAACCGTATCGACGGCCGGTGCTGGGAATGAACTGCCACAAACCGGAGGCGGCGGCCCACGATACTGCTCTGACTTTCCACGCGCTTTCAACCTGACCTAACCACGTGATATCCAGCGGCACGCCTTCCTCAGCGAAGATCTTTCGCGCGAGCTTCATGAACTGGCCCGACTTACGAAGACCACTTTCCATCGTCGTTCGGCCACGGCCCTGGTAGTAATTGATGTATCCCTGGATCAGCGGATTCAGAGTGAACGCAAAGTTGACATTCCGCTTGGCGATTTCGAGATCTTCTGCGTCTTTGGTTGAGAAGGTAGTTTCGTCAGGATTGAGAACGAGCTTGCTCAGCTCATCCAGCGGTGACGGCTCAAACTTCTGATCGCGAAAACCGATTTGAGAAGGAGCTGGAGTCTTCGCTGGCTCTTGCGTCTGAGTATTCTGCGCTACCAGTTGCATCGTCGCCGTGTTCGGCGCGGCGACCGGTTGCTGCATTGGTACTTCTTCACGATAGATCCGCTCGACTAATTCGAGATAGTAAGTTTGCAGCTTCTGGCTTGCTCTTACGTCGAAGCCTGACTCCAAAATGGAATCGACTGCTTTATCGAATTCTTGCCGCGCTTGTTCGCGCTTGCTGTCCTCGAGATTGAGTTTGCCTTTGCGGAAGTGGTCCTCCGCGCGTGCGATCACCTGCTGAACGCGTACTTCTGACTGTTCAACTTCAGTTGGAATTGCGCGTGCAGATGAGGCTGCGGGGATCTGCGCATAACTGCTTGTCGCTGATGCGACGAGCAGTGTTAGTAAAGCCACAGGGGCCATCAAACGAGGAAAGCTCGTTGAATTCAAATTGTAGTACTCCTTCAAAAGATAGATGCGAATACGCGTGTGACTTTCCGGGAAGGAGATCACAACGGCTGCATTCACTTTTTCAGGTGCGGTATCTAAAGGCTCCTCTATGACTTGGACACTACCGGACTCACCTGAAGGAGCCCCAAATCACACTGGAGGTTACCACACGATTTTTTGGGGTGTCAAACAAATGCCCCAATTATAAACAACGTCTAATTCGTAATTTTTTCCACCGAAGTCGCCTCGGTCGTCTTGCTCAAGATGCTTGTGCTGAAGCTGAAGGTTGCGCGCTCACGCAACATTCAGTCGGCGTCCGAGGCGACTCACGGTTTACGGACGTATTTCTTAACGCACTCACCGCCGGGCTCGTTGCAAAAATCTTCCTCCTATTGCCGAACGAGGCCAACACAAGTTTTAACAATTCGAGCATCGTTTTCGTACAGCATGCGGTTCGAATCGGTTTCGTAACAGAATGGTAAACCCGGAAAGAGCAACTTTTAACCCGCTCCGACCCTCGTACCTCCGTATTGGAACACCACTTGCCCAGATCCCCGACGAGGCATGATTTTAGTGGCTCTCTCAAAACTATCGACAAAACAGTTCCAGGAAAACTATGTCAACAGTCGTTAAAAGAGAAGCGCGTATTCATGAATTCCCGAAACCCGTTGAAGTCGCTATCGCTCCTTCGAAGTCTCAACTTTTCTTCAATCGCGAACTGAGCCTGCTGGCGTTTCACGCGAGAGTCTTGGAAGAAGCACTCGACACCAGCAATCCGCTGCTGGAACGCCTGAAGTTCGTTTCGATCTTCTCGTCGAATCTCGATGAGTTTTTCATGATCCGCGTTTCGGGTCTCAAGGAAGAACTCGAACAGGGCATCACCGTCGTTGCGGCAGACGGCACGTCGCCGGCGGAACAGTTGGGACAAATACGCGAGCAGGTAATGAAGCTCGTTGCCGAGCAGGCGCGCGTGTTGCGCGAAGAGATACTGCCGCAGTTGCAAGCAGCGGGCGTCCAGTTCGTGTCATACGCGTCTCTGTCGCGACACGAGCAAGAGAACTTAAAAGACTACTTCATGGAGAAGGTCTTTCCGATACTGACGCCGCTCGCGGTCGATCCGAGCCATCCGTTTCCGTATATCTCGCCGCTCAGTGTGAACATCGGATTAATGGTTGAAGCACCGAACGACATGAAGTTGCGGGGCCGCGGGAAGGCGTTGCAATCGCGGTTCGTACGCATCAAGGTCCCATCGAGTGTGCCACGGCTCGTGCCGATTGGAGCGTCAGGTTCGAGGTTTGTACTCCTCGACGAGATTATCGAAGCAAACATCGACGCGTTGTTTCCCGGCATGCATCCCGGCAGTTGTCATCGTTTCCGTGTGACGCGCGATGCTGATATCGAGATCCGCGAGGAAGAGGCTGAAGACCTTCTGAGCATGATTCAGGAAGAATTGCGCCGGCGAAGGTTCGGCACGCCGGTGCGATTGGAAGTCTCACGCGACATGCCGGGCGAGATGATCGAATACCTGACCGAGTCTCTTGGTCTCGAACCGCACGACGTTTACGTCTTCGATGGACCACTGCACGTTCAGGATCTGATGGAGATGTTCGACGTGAAGCGTCCGGATCTGAAAGACCCTGTTTTCACGCCGTCGACTCCCGATTGGTACGAATCGTATCCAACGATCTTCGACGCGATTAAGGAACGTGATCGCCTGTTGCACCATCCCTACGATTCGTACGACTGCGTCACGGGCTTCATCGATCAAGCCGTTGCCGACCCGGACGTCGTTGCGATCAAAATCTGTCTCTACCGCACTGGACCAGAGTCGCCGATTCCACCGGCGTTGATTCGCGCGGCCGAACAAGGCAAGCAGGTCACGGCGTTGATCGAGCTGAAAGCGCGCTTCGACGAGGAACACAACATCGAGTGGGCCAGGAAACTCGACGAAGCGGGCGTGCACGTCGTTTACGGCGTGATTGGTCTGAAAACGCACGGGAAGCTGACGCTTGTCGTTCGCCGCGAAGGCGAGTCGCTGAAGCGCTACGTCCACATCGCCTCAGGCAACTACAACCCGACCACTTCAACCACGTACACCGATCTCGGCATGTTTACGGTTGACGATCAGATCGGACGAGACGCAACTGAGTTGTTCAACTACCTGACCGGGTTTTCGGACCAAAAGGAATATCGAAAACTGATGGTCGCGCCGGTCGCGCTGCGCGAGCAACTGAACGCGCTTTTCGATCGCGAGATCGAACACAAGCGACTCGGACGACCGGCGCACATCATTGCCAAACTCAATCGCCTCGCCGATTTGCAGATCGTTGAGAAGCTGTACGAAGTCTCGCAGGCCGGCGTGAAAGTCGATTTGATCGTGCGCGGCATTTGTATGCTGCGGCCCGGAATTCCGGGTCTGTCGGAAAACATCCGCGTGCGCAGTGTGGTCGGTCGTTTCCTCGAGCACAGCCGTGTCTTCTGGTTTGCAAACGGCGGCGACGACGAGGTCTACATCGGCAGCGCCGACTGGATGTCGCGCAACCTGAAACACCGCATCGAGGTGGTCGCACCGGTAACGGAGCGCGATGCGAAACGCTATTTGCGCGACGTGTTGCTCGACACTTACTTGAGCGATAACACCAAGGCCCGTGAACTAACACCCGACGGGACTTATCGTCCCATTGAAAATGGAGCTGAAGCTTTCAACAGTCAGACCTATTTCATGGGACGACCAATCGGCGGAAATTAAACGCCGCGCCCCCTCTTAAAACTGTTCCCCAACAACATCCCCAATTCGCCGGAGCGAAAGCTCCGGCTGGGAGATTCCTATGCATACATCAAAGCTCCGGACCGTGATCCTGCTGCTAGTCGTTCTGTGTCTCTCGTCAGTCGACGTCGGCGTCGTCGCTAAACAGAAAAAGAAGAAGCAAGCTCCACGAGGCACGCCGGTGTTGTGGGAGCGCCCGACAGACATTTCATCGCGCGATCTGTTTCTTGGACCAGGCGGCGCGAGCATGCGTCCGGATCTGCGGCGCATCACGTTTCTAAAAGAGGAGAAGGGCGGCTACTCGAAGAAGTATCGCGTGCGCGACGGTTCGGGTCGCGAGTGGGTGGTGAAGATCGGGAAGGAAGCTCAATCGGAGACCTCGGCGATCCGGCTGTTGTGGGGACTCGGTTATCAAACAGAAGTGAATTATCTCGTGCCGCGAGTCACGATTCCCGGCAAAGGAACGTTCACGAACGTTCGCTTCGAAGCGCGGCCCGAGCAGTGGGACCGCGTCGGCGAGTGGAAGTGGAAAAAGAATCCGTTCGTTGGGACGCCGGAGTACCAGGGTTTGAAGATCATGATGGCGATGATCAACAACTGGGATCTCAAGGATTCCAACAACGTCATCATTCAGGTCGGCAACGACGGCGATGCGGAGCTGCGTTACATCATCAGCGATCTTGGCGCGACGTTTGGGCACGCGAGTACGACGCCGCTGTTCTGGCGATTAACGCGCAGCCGCAATAACCCGAGCAAGTACGCGAAGACGAAGTTTTTCGAAAAGGTGAAGGGCGATCGCGTCGTGCTGCATTTCGGCGGGAAGAACCGCGGGTTGATGAAAGACATCAGCGTTGTCGATGCACAGTGGCTGAGCAGTTGGCTTTCAAAACTGAGCGATCAGCAACTGCGCGACGCGTTCCGTGCGGCCAACTACCGTCCGGATCAGATCAACATGCTCACGCGAGCGGTCCGTGAGCGATCCAACGAACTGCTTAATCTTCGCCGGGCTGAGCAGATCGGTCTGCGGTAATAAGATCGAGACTGGGGAAGTAAATGGCAGCGAACCAGAAGAGAAAGCAGGAGCTCCTCACGCTCATCGTGGTGTTCACCGGAGTCGTGATTGTGAGCGCGCTGGTCGCGTATTACATGGGCGGAGGCCGGCAAACAACCGCGCCCACCCCGTCTACGACGCGGCCGGAGGTCGGTGAACAACCTTCTCCGACGCGTCCGGGAGCCGATGATCCGACCGCCGCGCTTGGTGCGCCGGCAATGCAACGCACGCCCGAAACACGCGCAGCGACAGAGGATGATGGCATCATCGACCGAATGTTTGGAGCTCACACCGAAGCGCATACACTGGGCACCACCTGGGCCGAAACGATGGGCCGGATTTCCTTGCGGTTCATGCTGGCGGCATTGCTTGGGGCGGCGCTCGCATTTCGCCCGCGCAAACGTATTCTCGCGATCAAGCGAAATCCTTACGTAGCACAGACGCAGATCCTTCTGGCGATTGTCGCCGCAGCGTTGATGATCGTCGTTGGCGACAATGCCGCGCGAGCGTTCGGTATTTTTGCTGCTGTGTCGCTGGTTCGTTTCCGCACGAATATTCGCGATCCGAAAGAGATCACCGTGCTATTGATCAGTCTTGCGCTGGGACTTGCTTCGGGTGTGGGACGTTGGGACCTGGCGATTGTGCTGGCGCTGTTCTCGCTGATCGTGTTGTGGCTGCTGGAGTGGCGTGAACCCGAGTTGGTGTTCCGATCGATGGAGTTGAAAGTGACGACGAAGAACGTCGTGTCAACGCAGAAAGCGTTGCGCGAGGTGTTCAAGCAACACGGGTTTGATAAGGAACTGAGAGCGATCGATCGCGAAGCGACTCAGGAATCGCCGGGAAATATTGTTTACTCGGTTGATGTGAGCCCGACTGTCAGCACCGATGAAATCAGTGCTGACATCCTGGCTCTTGATGGTCAAAACGTCGAAGGGATCGAGTGGGATCAGAAGAAGAGCTACTCGTATCTCTATCAATAGACTGGGCGTTTACTGTTTAGCGCCGGTGGTTGTAGCAGCGCTCGCGGCAGCTTTGTTGCTGTGGAAGCTGGCAGCGTAATCCTGAACGAACTTCTTCAGGTCGCCATGTCCCCAGCGGCTATAGAAGTCGAATTTCTTCATCTCAGCGTAGGTCTTTTCGTAGTCCCAGCCGTAGTGATTGAAACGGTAAACGGCGCCCACTACGCCGGTGCGATGGCGTCCGCCCGCGCAGTGAACAAAGAACTTGCCGGTTGCAGGATCGTCGACGAGTTTCAGAAACTCCTCAATCTTCGCGGCTGCGGGATACTCTTTGTCGCTCATCGCGATGTTGACGTAACGCATTCCGACCGCCTCAGCACCGGCCTTTTCATACTCCTTGGGATCGTCACGCAGATCGATGATTGTTTTGATTCCGAGCGCCGCCAGCGCTTTATATTCGTTTTCCTTCGGCTGTCCACCGCGGAAGAAGCGCTCGTCCATCTGGCCGAAGTTCTTAATCGTGATATTGCTTATTGTTGTCTGTGATTCCTGGGCCAGAGCGGTAGCGGATAAGGCGAAAACCAAAGACATTGCCGCGAACAAAGCAGAAGGATAGTTTCGTAGTGTCGACTTCATTCAAACTCCTTTAAAGCGCGTACTTGGGCGGACGATTGCGCACTGCTACCGAGCAGCCGCGAGGAAAATCTGTCAAAACCTCGACTGAGATTCCCAACTAATATGGTTCGGTTGTACTTTTCATTCTCGATGAAGATGACTGCATTGAACTCATGCAGGTCGAGCGTTTGCAGCCTGCGGAACACGTTGCGGACGCGGCCCTGAAGACACGGGCGGTATAACCTTTTCACCCAATGCCTCGCGGAAAACCTGCCTCATGTTATCGACAAACACGAAGCGAATGTCTTTAAACGGCTCTTTTGGCACCTCGTCCAGGTCGCGGCGATTCTGCTGCGGCAGGATAATTGTCGTAACCCGAGCGCGACGCGCCGCAAGCACTTTTTCTTTTACGCCACCGATCGGTAGCACGTTTCCGCGCAACGTGATTTCGCCCGTCATGGCGACGTCTTTGCGCACCGGGCGGGTCGATAATGCCGACACCATCGCAGTCGCCAACGTGATTCCCGCGGATGGACCATCTTTGGGAATCGCGCCTTCCGGAATGTGAATGTGCAGATCGTAGTTGTTGAAGTCTTCTTCGGCGATGTCGAGTTCCTTCGCACGCGACTTCGCGTAGGAATACGCCGCCTGTGCTGATTCCCTCATCACGTCGCCGAGTTGGCCGGTCAAAACGAGATTTCCCTTGCCTCTCATTCGTAACGCTTCAATGAACAGCACATCGCCGCCAACGGCGGTCCACGCCAGACCAGTCGCCACTCCAACCTGGTCCTTCTTCAGTGCTTCTTCGGGAATGATCTTCGGCGCGCCCAGAAACTCGTGCACGTTCTTCAGCGAAACCCGAATCGCGCCTTTGTGTCCTTCGGCGATCTTGCGTGCGATCTTCCGGCAAATGCGGCTGATCTCGCGTTCCAACTGGCGCAGTCCGGCTTCCTGCGTGTACTGCTGAATGATCGTCGTCAGCGCGGTCTTCGAAACGTTCACATCGCGCGCGGTGATGCCGTTTTCGTCCATCTGCTTCGGCAGCAAGTGACGAATCGCGATCTCGCGTTTCTCTTCTTCCGTGTAGCCCGCGAGACGGATCACTTCCATGCGATCGCGCAGCGCCGGCTGAATCGTGTCGAGCACGTTTGCCGTCGTCATGAAGATCACGTTCGACAGATCAAACGTGACGCCGAGATAGTTGTCGCGAAACGAATTGTTCTGTTCGGGGTCGAGCACTTCCAGCAACGCCGACGACGGATCGCCGCGGAAGTCTGCGCCGACTTTGTCGATCTCATCCAGCATGATGAGCGGGTTGTTTGTGCCGGCTTGTTGCACCGCTTGAATGATCCGGCCCGGCATCGCGCCGACGTACGTTCGGCGATGGCCGCGAATTTCGGCTTCGTCGTGAACACCGCCGAGCGAGAGTCGCACAAACTTGCGATCCAGAGCGCGTGCGATCGATCGGCCGAGTGAAGTCTTGCCGACTCCCGGTGGTCCAACGAGACAAAGAATCGGACCTTTCGGCTTCTCTTTGAGCTTGCGCACGGCGAGCGCTTCGAGGATGCGATCTTTGACCTTCTCTAGGCCGTAGTGATCTTCGTTCAGAACGGTCTCGGCTTTCTTCAAATCGAGATTATCAACTGACGAACGTGACCACGGCAGGTCGGTCATGATCTCCATCCAGTTTCGCAGCGTGGCAGTTTCGGCTGCGTCCGGATGCATACGTTCCAGTTTTTTGAGCTGACGTAAAGCTTCTTCTTCCGCCGCTTTCGGCATCTTTGCGGCTTCGATCTTCTCTTTGAACTGCGCTGTCTCTTCCGCGAGTTCGTTACCTTCGCCGAGTTCGCTTTGAATGGCTTTGAGTTGCTGGCGCAGATAGAACTCGCGCTGCGAACGATCGATGTCGGCGCGTGCCTGCGTGTTGATCTCCTGTTGGACCGTGAGAACTTCGATCTCCTTGTTTAGAAGATCGTTGACGCGACGCAGACGCGCAGTCGTGTCAGCAATGTCGAGCACCGATTGCGCGTCTTCGACTTTCAGTTCGAGATTCGATGCGGAGAGATCCGCGAGACGTCCGGCGTCGTCGAGGTTCGCGATTATCGCCATCACTTCCGGCGAGATGTTCTTGCCGAGGTTGATCGCCTTCTCCATCGACGCGCGCACGTTTCGCACGAGCGCTTCGACTTCGAGCGAACGTTCCGGCTGCAGCACTTCCTGCATCACGCTGACGCGCGATCGCAAGTATTCACCTGTGGCATCGACTGACTCGACGTGCGCCCGCGCGAGTCCCTGGACCAGGATGCGAATGCGTCCATCAGGCAACTTCAGCATCCTCATGATCACGGCCGCTGTGCCTACCGAGTACAGGTCTTCAGCAGTCGGCTCTTCTTTGTCGAGGTCCTTCTGCGAAGCGAGCAGAATCATTCTGTTCTCGGCCAGCGCTTCGTCCACCGCCCGGATCGACTTCTCACGCGACACAAACAACGGCACGATCATGAACGGATAGATCACGATGTCGCGCAGCGGCAGGACCGGCAGTTCACTGGGAATCTGTAATTGCTGGTCGGTCTCGGTGGTGTCGATTGCTTCGGTAAACTCTGGTTCTTTTACGATTGCCATGGGTGTAGCTTTCTACCTGCTTTTAAAGTAATGCGTCTTTAATTCGTGCGGCCAAACCTATTCGGCAGCGTCCCCCTTGACAGTGATTACAACCTCGTTGCCACGGCGGTCTTCGATCTTCGGCAGATGAATATGCAGCACGCCGTTTTTCATGTGGGCCGTTACGTCACGCACGCTAAAGGTCCAACGCAGCGGTACGATGCGGCCAAACTTTCCATAGCTCCGTTCGGAGCAAAGGTAGGAGATGATACGCCTGCGGGCCGGCCGGCGTTTTTTCTCACCCCAGATTCGCATCTTCGTGTTGCAGAGACCGATCTTGATCTGATCAGCGCTCACGCCTGGTAATTCGACGCGCAAGATGATCATCTTTTCAGTCTCACAAACATCGACGGGCGGCGCCCACGCACCCGACACCAGCGGGTTCTCCGTCTCAGTCGCTTCCTGCAAGGCGGCGAAGAGCCGTCCGACACGATCGCGAAGCCGTTGCAACTCGAGCCGTTCCAGTCCTGTTGCGCGAATTGGTTTGATCATGGCTTCACGCCCGCGCGCGCGTCGTCGGGCATTTATTTCCTCCCTGCTGGTCCTGTTTGTCTCGTACGAACCAAATGTTTCAGCTCGGTCATGAACTCCGAAACGTCTTCAAATTCGAGATAGACCGATGCGAAACGAACATATGCGACTTTGTCGAGTTCTTTCAAGCGTCGCATGATCATCTCTCCGATTTTACTCGTCGGACGTTCGCGTTCGGGAGATTCCTGAACATACTTTTCGATTGCATTTACGATGCTGTCGAGCTTTGTCGAAGGTACGGGACGTTTTTCACACGCTCGCAGCAATCCTGCCATCACTTTGTTCCGATCGAAAGTTTCGCGCCGCCCGTCTTTCTTGACGACCATATAGGGGATCTCGTCGATGCGTTCGTAGGAGGTAAATCTTCGTTCACATCGCAGACACTCGCGGCGCCGCCGAATGGCATCGCCTTCACGCGACTCACGCGAGTCGACCACTTTGTCTTCGAGATAACCGCAGAACGGACATTTCATTTCACTGAACCTCTCCAACTGGGCTCTCAAAATCTTTTTCCGGTGAAACCAGTGTTCTTAATCGTGAAATACTTAAATCCCCCCTGATCGCATAGAAGACACCAAACAGGACCGCTGGACCAAAATCAACGAGGTGCAGAATGATCGACACCGCCGCCGCCAACTCTTTTTCCACACCCAGAAACAGGAAACCGGCAGCCGTCGCGGCATGAAATGCGCCGGCAGCACCACCTGGAGTCGGAACCAAAGATCCAACCAACGACCACCCGAGCACGAACAACGTTTCAGAAACCCCAACGTGCAAACCGAACGCGCGCATGACGAGAAAATTCGCCAGCGCAACTCCGAACCACAGCAGCACTGTCCAACCGATCGTCTCCGCCAGTTCGCGTGCATTCACAAGAACGCGCAGCGCCTGCGACAACTGTTCGAGCAGCCGCATCGCGAGTTTCAATAATCGCTTCGGGATAAACCGCCAGCGGCTGACCCGTCGCTCCAAAATCTCGATCAACCAGGCTGACTTCTTTCTGTACCAAACAAGAAAGATTAGACCCAGAATCGTCACCGCCAGCATTCCGAACCCAACCATCCGAACGCGACTAAACGAAATCTCGTGCGTAACAACCGGCTGAAACCAGATCAGATTCAGGGCGAACATAAGGGCGACAGCCATCATGTCGTAGATGCGCTCGACGAGGATCGTCACCAGTGACGCACTGGGCCTGACCCGCGGATCGCGCATCGGCAGCACGACTGGTCTCACGAACTCGCCTGCCCGCCCGATCAGAAAAACCGCGCTGAAACCGATGGTCGTTGCTACAAAAAGATCAGAAAGTCGCGCCGGAACCAGCGGCTTGAGCAGTGCTCCCCAGCGAAATGCCCGAACGCCATACGCTAAACAGATAATTGCGACCGCAACGATTAGCAGGTAAGGATTCGCGCTACTAACCCGATGCCCGACCTCACGCCAGTCCAGATTCCGCCCAAACCACCATAAAAGTGCTGTTGCCAGCAGACAGAGAGCGACGAACTCGATATATTTGCGAAACCTTTGCGCGTTCACAGGGGAAACCACAATATCTTGGGCCGGTTCGAAAGGCTACTACAGCTTACAAGCAAGGGCAAGAAAACTGTTCTGGAAGCGGAACGCGGGTATACTGATCACGCGGAACTTTAGGACGATACGCGTCGTAAACGGCTGCTGACAGGGTTGGTGGCCGCCTTTAGATTTCCCAACGCAGGGTACCCGGAGAAGAAACGTGGGGGCTGTTAAGGCTTTGGCAGCAGTTAGTGAAGGAGCCGAATTGGTTCGCAGGTGTCGCGCGGGCGACGGCGCGGCCTGGGAAGAGATCGTGCAGAGCTATTCCCGTCGCATTTATAACCTCGCCTACCGGTTTACCTCCCGCGCAGACACCGCCGAAGATTTGACCCAGGAAGTTTTCGTCAGGGTTTATCGCTCTTTGGATCAGTACGACCCGAAACAAGGGGACCTGCAGAACTGGCTGATGCGTTTGGCGCGTAACCTGATCATTGACGATTACCGGAAACGCCAGCGCACTCCGCACGATAACCACGCCGACGATCTCGCCGACCACAGTTATCACCTGCACACACGTTCAAACTCCGTGCAGCAGGAGATGGAGCGACGCGAACTCGGCACGCAAGTACAGGCGGGCATTGACAAGTTATCACCAGACCTCCGGACCTGCGTGATACTGCGAGATATTGAAGAGCTTAGTTATCAGGAGATCGTCGATCTCCTGAAGATCCCCGAGGGGACAGTGAAGTCGCGAATCAATCGTGGACGAATTGAACTCGCCAAGATTTTACGGCGAATGAAAGTTGTTGCGATGAGCGAGGCATAGAATCCGTCAGGCTCATTCGGCGTATGGCAGACGGCGGACGAGCAGAAAAAGTGGGGCAGGAAGCGAAAACATAATGCTTTGTGTGGATTTCGAATCATTATTGACCGACTACATTGAGGGCGTTGTCGGTCCCGAAACGAACAAGCTGATGGGTGCACACGCTATGCGCTGCCCCATCTGCCACGAGACACTCTCAGCAGTGCGAAGCACGATGGAGGCATGTCGCATAGCGACTGTGCCTGAACCATCGAGAGAACTCGAAGCTCGTATTCTGCAAAAAACAGTTCCCGACACAGCGATGACGTGCGAAGAGTTTGAGGAGTCGTTGACCGACTACCTCGACGGCTTCTTGCCCGCGCACATGTATCACCGCTGGGAACGCCACGCCGCACTTTGCGATAGCTGCACCGAACTGCCAGGCGCAGTCGTGCGGGCGATAGGCGCGTGCTACACGTACATTTCGGAAGAGAAACCGCTACCCGCGGGATTGAACGAACGGATCCTGCAAGCGACCTTGGGAACCGTCACGCCGCAAGAGATCAAGGCGCCGTGGAGATCGCGCGCCGCTTCTCGTTTCCGCTTGTGGCTGGATCCGATCATCTCGCCACAGTTCGCAACGGTGGCCACGATGTTACTCGCGGCAGTGCTCGTTTTGACCAGCACAGTTTCCGCCGATGGCTCGATCACAGGCGTTTACAACGCAGGCTTGCTGTTGGCTGAACGAACGGGCGGTAAGACTCAAGCATTTTCAGGCGACTTGAAGCCGGCTTCTTCGGAGCAGCATTTGCCGTCATCGCCTCCACAGAAGCAGGGATCAGATGATCAGCATGAGCGTTCGGGCGCGAAGCCGGACAGCAATGGCCATAACAACCGGTAAGGAGTTTAAGGTTTTAAAATGACGTACTGTGGCTACCATGCTAAGAATCCCGCGGTCGTTCAGTGCAATCAGTGTGCGCGCTGGTTATGCCCCGCCTGCGATCATCGGGTGCGGGGATTTCCGTTCTGCCAGGATTGCATCGTCGCCGGAGTGGAGCTTCTGCGCCATTCGTCACACGCAAGTCCGTCAAACATTCTGCGAAGGAAGAGCTCGCCGTTCGTCGCGACCTTGCTTTCGTTCGTGCCCGGATTAGGTGCGGCTTACAACGGGCAAACGTCGAAAGCAATCGTACACTTCGCGATCTTCGCGAGCTTCTTTCAGATGGCTGTATTGACGCAGGGCGTCCTGTTTTTTGTTTTGGGTGTTGCTGGCACCTGGTTATTTGCGGCAGTTGACGCGTGCAGGACGGCGCAGTTGATGCGCGCGGGTCTGTCGCCGGATGCGGAAGATGACGTCATTGCCCGGCGACTTTACGGAAACCCGTTTGCATGGGGTACGACGCTGATCATCATCGGCACGATGTTCCTGTTGCACACGTTGCTGGGAATCACGCTGCCGATCAAGCAATGGTTGCCGGTGGCGCTCGTAGCACTTGGCGCTTACATGCTGTTCGATTACATTCGCCGTGGTAAGTCGTCAGATCGTATAGTTCGGTTTGATTCGCGGCGTCCGCCACCGTCGGTGGTTGCTAATCGGCCGGTTGATACGGCGACTTTTCGCACTGGTGAAACAACGCAGTTCGCGCGGCGCGACGTAACTCCGCTGCCATTCGAACGCAGATCCTGAAACTTGGTGATTTGATTAGGGGTCGAATCTATATGTGTTGCGGCATTTTAAAGGCTTTTGGCGGACTCGGCGCCATCGTTGCTCTCATTCTCGTAGTGGTAGCTCTGCTGAAACAACTGATCGCGTTGGTCGGTTTCCTGCTGGCGGCCGTGAAGATCGCCATCATCGTAATCTTCATCGCGCTCCTGGTGATGATTGTGTTGGCGATCTTCCGCGATCGGTCGCGGCGACGGCGAGAAGAAGTTTAAAATCCACCGATATTTTTCCTGCGACTGTCTTATATTTCCCTTCCAAAGTTGCAACACTCAAAGGCCCTGTGATACGGTCAGGGCCTTTGCAGAACCGGCCGGATGGGTTTCACCTCGGAGGGACCGTGAGGTTTCAATCCACCCGCTGCAAATCCAAGTAGGTAAATAACAACAAAACTTTCCCGTAATCGCGCAAATCGCTTTTTGGCGAGTTTGTGCTTTTCGGTTGCTGCCGTAGCCCCAATCGTTAACCGCGGCAGACAACAGGAGCACCCCCAAAATGGCTAGAGAAGACCGATTTATTTCGTTTATTATTGCCCACACTTCCAGATCACGAGCCCGAGTCCAAAGAATCAGAGTCGACAAGAAATCAGTCAGCATATTCATGTCTGCCGCAGCCGTGGTGGCAGTATGTCTGGTGTACGGTCTGTACGGATTGACGCAGCAGGTCGCCCATCTTCGTACCGAAATGGAGAACCAGCGCCTGCGAGCGGAGAACGAACGCCAGCGCCAGGCGTTGGAAAAACTCAACACACGCGTCGAGAAAGTCGAGGACACCTCACGCAAACTTGCCGAGAAATCAGGCGTGATCGACGACAGTCCCGCGTCCCCGGGATCTGGTGGTCCTGAACTGCCGCTCGACGAGATGGCTCTCGAGACATTGGCCGCCAAGATGGGCCGGCTCGAACTTGACATGTCGGCCTACGAAGCCATTCTTCGTCAGCGTGGCTACACGCCGACTCTTTGGCCTGTCGACGGCACTCTCGAAGGCGGCTTTGGCGGACGCCGCAACCCGTTTGGCGGGGGCGGATACGAGTTTCATTCAGGTCAGGATATCGAAGCAGCGTGGGGTGCCCCGGTGGTTTCGGGCGCGGCCGGCAAGGTCTCGTTCGTTGGCTGGCAAAATGGTTACGGCCAATTGGTGATCGTCGATCACGGTGGCGGTCTCTCAACCCGCTACGGCCACCTTTCGCACATTGACGTCGAGTTCGATCAGACCGTTTCTCGCGGGCAATTGCTCGGAAAAGTCGGATCGACGGGACGGTCGACCGGTCCACACCTTCACTACGAAGTGCGCATCAACGACGAGGCCGTAAATCCGCTGCCATATTTGCTATTGACGGGCCGAAATGCCTCAGTTGAGAGATGAAATAAAACGAGTTAGGTAGGTTAACCTGAGCTTTTGGCTTAACTTAGCTTTGTGACGTTTCCGAAACAATTATTCTTGACAGGTCGGAAACTTTCGCTTAGTATGCGCCGTCGTTCGAGGCCGGGCGAGCAAGTTTAAGCCGTCCGCATTCCCGATCCACAAGCTTTAAGTCAATGAGTTTGGTTAGTTCTGCCCCCGTAAGTCTGTGCATGCTGAAATAGCGCTCCCCGCGCTTTTCAACATGCATTTTTTGTTGGTTGTGTGTTTCCGTCTAGCGCCCCTGCGCGACCCGGCTCACAAGCATTCACCAAGCCGATGGGAAAGCTGACAGGCTTTCGCGTCCGTTTTACCGAATCGTTAGGAGGATTCGTTGTTATGTCTAGAATAACCGGTAAGGTCAAGTGGTTTAACAATTCGAAGGG